>JAGRAY010000070.1 GCA_020434375.1 Bdellovibrionales bacterium
ACGAAAGCCTTCCCCTCGGCGTAGCTCGAATCAAACAATTATTTCTTACCTCGAGTCCCCCTTCAATGGAATCTGTCGATAAGCTAAAAAACAAAATTCAATCACAGCTTGATGCCCATTTCTATAAGTACAAACATATGGGACTAAGTGCGATAGGGACAAGCGGTACGGTTAAGGGTGCATTCAATATTCTCGTGAACTCACAAAGCGAATCGTCTTTTTACACCGAGGATTTAAAAACGCTCAATTTGCGTATGCTAAAGATGACATCTACGGAACTCATGACAATCAGAGGTATGGAAAAAAAGCGCATCGATTTGATTTTGGGAGGAACTTTGTTTTTACAATACTGGGCAGATTTCTTTAGTATAGAATGTATTTGCTACAGTGATATTGCCTTAAAAGACGGTCTTCTTGATAAAGTCATTTCTGAATTCAAATCTTAGAAACTTTCCCTTGTATAAAAGCTTTTCCTTTACCGACCGTCTCGTTGATTGGAATCTTATTTTTACATAACGGGCAATCTGATGAATCCCAGGCTTTAAGATCAAGTTCTAGAAGGGACTTTAATAAAGGCACTCCAAGGTGGCTCGCACTTACTCCTCCACGATTGCAAATCGCTCCGACAGCCATGGTCTTTGCGCCCAGGTGATCAAGCATTTGGATAACTTTTTTTACTGAACCTCCAGTATTCAAAATATCTTCCACAACCAATATTTGATGGTTTTTTATGAGATCGGCATAGCCTCGTTTAAGCTCAAAGCCATGTTCTGACTTTTCAGCATAAATCGCCAAAATTTCTTTGTTCTTAAGTTGTGTAAGATGAAAAGCCACCCACTGCGATAAAATAACTCCTCCAATCACAGGTGCAACCACGGCATCAATATTCATATGTTGAAACATTTGGGCAATTGCGTTTCCGATTTTCGATGTCAACTCCGTATGCGGATAAATGGCATCTTTGTTGACATAGGCTGATCCGTGCTTGCCTGATGTATAAACAATATGACTATCTTTAATAATAGCCTGAATATCTTCTAATTTTGCGAGCAAATCTAGCGATTGCATTTCACTGTCCAATTTCATCTAGAATTTTTTTTACAGCAGCTTTTGGTGAGCCAACATCTTTTGGAGGACTAGTGATGGGTCGTCCAATAACTAACGAAGTTGCTCCAAGTCTAAGTGCTTCGAATGGTGTCATGGTTCTCTTTTGATCACCTGGGTCAGCCCACTTTGGACGAATACCAGGGACAATTTTTTCCAAAGCGCTCAAAGCAGGATCTTTCGACAGAATTTCTAGATCAGGCGCACCACAAACAATTCCATCTGCACCTGCATCTTTAGCTTGTATCGCAAACTTCAATATCAGATCTTCAATCGAACAATGGAATATTTCATCAACAGCATTTTGATTCATCGAAGTCAAAATCGTGACAACAAGTAGTTTGGCGTTTTGTTTTTGATCGGCGGCAGCCTTAATGGCATCAATACCACAAGAGGCATGCACATTAAACATTGCCACCCCAAGTTTTGCGGCCGCTTTTGATGCTTTTCCAACCGTATTAGGAATATCACAAAATTTTCCGTCTAAAAAAACACGTCCATTTGCCTGATGAATCGTATCGACCAACAATGGACACCCTAAGGCTGTCATTGCCTCGAGACCCACTTTAAAAAACGAAAGGTATTGCGAGAGCTCTTGAACCATTTGCCTAATCTCATCGATACTACTTTTATCTAAAGCTACGATCAATCGATCATTCAAATGGTTCACATTCACTTTAACCTACTTTGACTTCGTACTTGAATATAGCCAAGCCGCAAAACCACCTAGCGCTGCCATCGAGACAAACGATAAGATCTGTTCACTCACGACCTCACCATAATGATGCGACGTAAAGTTAAAGTATGCCAGAGTGGCAATAATCACTCCAATAAGAGACTCACCAGCGATCACACCAGATGCGACGAGAATGCCATTTTCAACCTTGTTTGCGCGTCGTTTAGCTATGAAATGAACGAGGCCTCCTATCAAGATGGGCACGGATAAACCAAGCGGTAAATAAATACCCACAGCAACCGGCATGACGTGCAAGCTAAACTGACTACCAAAACCCTTGATGATTTTATCCGCAATGAGAATTAGAATACCAATGGCTGCACCTGCCATAATCCAGTTCCATGGAAGTGCATCGCCGCCAAAAAATCCTTGAGCTAATGAGGCAAAAAGCTTTGCTTGAGGCGCCGGAAATTCTTTTCCGCCAATTCCACCCGTTCCGTTGTTAATAGAGCCTTCATGCATGGCAACCAAAACGGGAGCCATGATTAACGATGCTACGGCTACTCCTAAAATTTCCATCCACTGTTGGTTTCTTGGGCTCGCGCCTACCAAATGACCCGTTTTAAGATCGTTACAAACGTCTCCTGAGGTACAACACACACAACACACTACGCCCGCAACACCCAGAACAGCAATAATACCTTCAGTGCCTTCATAACCAAATAAATACAAGAGAATACCTGTTAAGAGAACAGCCGTGATCGTCATACCGGATACAGGGCTATTGGAGCTACCAACAAGACCCACGATGTAACTCGCAACGGCCGTCAGAAAAAATGCGACGACAATCATAATTAAGGTTGTAAAGATTGTGATCGATACGTGCCCGAGCAGGTGATAATAGATCATACCGATGGCTAACACCGTCAGGGTTGAAAAAACCAATATGGCCTTAGAACTCATATCTCTCTCTGTATAAGGCTTTTCTTCTGCGGTTTCTTTAGACCTAAAAATAGCTGCCATTTCGCGAACGGCCTCGACTAAGCTTTTCCGAACCCGTACAATTGAGATAAGTCCGCCAACAATCATCGCGCCTACACCCAAATACCGCACTTTTGATCCAGCAATCTGCCAAGCGGCATCGATGGCCGGACCTACAGAAGGATCAACCGGAACCAATGGTATAGCTATAAGCCAACCGATGCATCCCCCAAGAAAAATTTGAATGGCTACGTCCAATTCGACAATATAACCAACGGCAACCAACGCGGGCGAAATATCCATGCCCATCACGAAAATACGAGACCCTATATAGCGAGCATACTCAACCGTTGAGGAAAAAAGCCCTAGAAAGGAACCCAAAAACTTAAAAGATGCGCCAAAAATCGTTGATTTAAAGATCAGACCCGCTTTGTGAGACGCTTCTTCAGTTGTACCACCCTCACCTGCTCTTAAAACCTCAGCACACGCAATACCTTCGGGAAATTTAAGCTCTGGGCTTCCTACCACGAAAACTTTTCGCATGGGTATCATAAAAAGAACTCCAAGCGTTCCACCGGTCAGTGCCACAAGAGTCGTAGTCCAAAAATCAAATGTGGTCCATATTCCAACAATTACAAGAGCAGGCATGGTAAAAATGATACCGGCAGCTAAAGATTCGCCCGAGGATGCGGTCGTTTGAACCATATTGGCTTCCAAAATCGCACTCTTTTTTCTCAAAATACCTTTAAAAATTCCCATTGCCACGACTGCTGCCGGTATTGAAGCAGCAACGGTCATGCCCACTTTCAATCCAAGGTAAATATTGGCTGCGGCCATAACTACCGATAGAATTACGCCTAAAGCAATAGTCTGAAATGTGATTTCAGTAGAAGTTGAATTCGGTGTCGTCATCGAGTTTAATACCTTTCTGCAATAAGATTTGCTATATTCCCCTGTCGTCGGGTTAAACTTACTATGCAATATCAACTAATCAAAAAAAATCAATCTGAACATGAAGTTAATACCGATCTGAAAGGTATAGATTTGCTCAGTCGACCTTTATTGAATAAAGGCTCTGCATTTACCAGTGAAGAGCGAGAAGTTTTTGGTCTTCTGGGCCTTTTACCGAGTCATATCAGTACGATCGAAGAACAATCGAAAAGGATGTATGACGAAATTATTCGCAAAGATCGCCCTTTGGATCAATTTATTGCGCTCAATGCCCTGCAAAATCGTAATGAAATTTTGTTTTATAAAATTCTTTATGACCATTTGGTTGAATTTATGCCTATTGTTTACACACCAACCGTGGGTTTGGCTTGCCAGGAGTTCAGCCGAATTTTTCGGAAAGTTAGAGGTTTGTGGATCACGCCAGAACACCGAGGTTCTATTTCAAAAGTTCTAAAAAATTACCCCTTTCAAGATATTAGACTTATCGTCGCAACGGATAATGAACGCATTTTAGGTTTGGGCGACCTGGGTGCTGGAGGCATTGGCATTCCTATTGGAAAGCTCTCACTATATACTGTAGCTGCTGGTATACACCCCTGCCATACCCTTCCTCTAAGTCTTGATGTTGGTACAGACAACGAAGAGCTACTCTCCAATCCTCTTTATCTAGGGTGGCGCCACCCAAGGCTCAGAGGCCAAGACTACTACGCCTTTATGGATGAATTTGTGGAATCCGTCGAAAAATGCTTCCCAAAAGCGATTCTCCAATGGGAAGATTTTAAAAAGCAAAATGCGTTTACAGTCTTGCAACGTTACCAATCTCGCCTAGCCTCGTTTAATGATGATATCCAAGGAACTGCTGCAGTTGCCTTAGCGGGTATTTTATCAGGGTGTCGTATCACTGGTACACCGTTCAAAGATCAAAGAGTCCTCATGGTTGGAGCAGGTGCTGCTGGCACAGGTATTTCTCATCTTTTAAAACAAAAATGGAAGACCGATGGGCTGAAAGAAAATGAACTCTTTGGCAACATTTTACTCAAAGACACTCAAGGTATACTTAGTACACATTCTAAAGACTTAGATGACAATAAAAAAGAATTTGCCTGGCCCGAGAGTCTTCTAAAAAAATATGATTTATCACCTGATGCCTCACTCCTGGAGGCCATTGAAAAGTTCAAACCAACCTGCCTTATTGGTACTTCAGGTCAGGTGGGCGCGTTTACCAAAAATAGCATTCTCGAAATAGCAAAACATACCAAGCAACCTATGATTTTTCCTTTATCGAATCCTACGAGCCATTCAGAGGCAACCCCGAAAGATCTCATGGAATGGACTCAAGGACGCGCTATTGTCGCAACGGGCAGTCCTTTTGATGAATTTATCTACAATGGATCGACGATTAGAATCAGCCAAGGAAACAATGTGTATATTTATCCGGGCGTTGGTCTTGGAGCTCTCATTCTTGAGGCAACGCGAATTGACGATGCCTATTTTGCAACAGCAGCAACAACTTTAGCAAGTCTAGTTTCCAAAGAAGATTTAGAAGCCATGCAGCTTTATCCGGATCTTTCAAAACTTAGAGAAATAAGCGTCAAAATCGCTCACGACATCGCCGTTGACCAGGGTATGTCTCCTCTAGAAAGCCAAAGACGCCTTGACAATTTTGTTTGGACTCCGAAGTATCCAAGATATATCCCTCAAAATTAGTAAAACTTATCTAGCCTCTCTTGGCGAAGTAGCACTTAAAAGATTGCTGCTCCGAGATATTGTCGGAAAATTTTTCCACGGCGACACCCTTCTTCGGACACGTTTGCTCTTCCGATCGCAGATTCCCAATACTTTATGAACCCTAATAACAACCCCATGCGCGCCTGGCCTTTTGGATCAGATGCGTGGGTTCAAGATGGCAACATCTATGACATACCATCAGCCGGGTACCATCCCTAGGCATATCATAGCTTAGTAAACTTAAACCTAAACTAATTCAAATAGCGTAAAGTTTCGCGCGATTTCTCTTAGTTCTTTTGTTTCTGACTCTGGAATTCCTGAAAGAGATGAAAGTTCTTGAATCGAAGACTTTCTGAGCATTGAAATCGACGGTATGCCGATGGCAAAAAGTTTTTCAATATTTTTTTCGTCTACTTTTTTTGATTTTTGAAGTGTTTGATAAAAAGCTACAACATTTAAAACTGCCGTAGAATGTCCTCTCATAGTTAGATCAAAGGCTTTTTCCACCGCTTGATAAACTTTCTTCAGACCCTGATAATCTTCATCACTTAAATTTTTAGTATTTTTGTCGTTAATAGACTTGAGAAGTTTTTCCAATTGAACCATGGATTCCCAGTGGCTAAGCAATCCTATTTTTTTTGTTTGCAAAGACATGGGTTTAATCACGTAGTAAATAACCTTGCATAATTCTCTCGAGGTAATGCCTCTTTCGATTGCTTTAACATACCTTGTGATGGGTCGAAGATGCGTACGGCTTACTTCTAAAAAAGTTTTCTGAGCCGCATCAAGATTCACACTTGTTTTTTTTGTGGCTTGACGTTTTCTTTTTGAGGTTCGCTTCGTTGACATTTTAATCGCATCGAACGCAACATCTAGCTCAGATAGAAAGTCGTCGTTTAATAAATTTTCGTCAAGAATAGCTGGGGTGATCTTAATTTGGTTTTGCTGGCCTACTGCGGGTCGTGCTTTCATTAATATTCTCCTTGTCGTTTCTGTTTTCGGTTACACGTCATGACAACCACGGCATATAAATGTAATGTATGGCACATATATGTCAAACATTCCGAGTATTTTCAGCGGCTTCGCCTTAGGGAGGTTGAGGTTAGGGGATCGGGGCCATGTGCCGATTGTTCTTACAATCGGTGACGTGGCCCCGAAAGCCCCGACCTCGTTTACCTGATCGATTTTCTTCTGTTTGCATGTAAGAAGGCATGGGGACATTACGTCGTGGGTGAAGGTTTGGCCTTTACCCAAACTGAGTGTTTGATGAAACTTGTTTCAGCTAACCCTGTGTAATAGCCCCGCCCCTCAAACGTTTCGCGGTTGGAAACTTCTCCAAAAGTACTCCGGTATCATCTGGGAGGGGCTACTTC
Source organism: Bdellovibrionales bacterium (assembly GCA_020434375.1). Lineage (GTDB taxonomy): Bacteria > Bdellovibrionota_G > JALEGL01 > JALEGL01 > JAGRAY01 > JAGRAY01. Next base: position 6,814 of record JAGRAY010000070.1, read on the forward strand.
GGCCAGCGAAGCTGCAAAAATAAATACAACCGGACATGTGCACGGAGAGATTTATTTTTAAAATCATGATATCAAAATAAAAATGTCAGAGTTTTTCACGCAGTTTGCGCTGGTTTTTGTTCCCATTCTTGTGGCAATTGATCCGATAGGAATATCCCCAATCTACGTATCTCTCACAGAAGGTCTTCCAAAACCGTATCAAAAAAAAGTTTTGGATCAGGCTATTTTGACGGCAGCGCTCATCGGAATCATTTTTATTTTTTTAGGCTCGAAGGTTTTCCAATTTTTTGGCATTACAGTGCCTGATTTCATGGTTGCGGGTGGACTAATCTTATTGGTTCTTGGCGTTACCGATCTATTGTTTCCTGAAAAGACCAGCCAGAAACCTGCCGATTCACTCGGAATTGTGCCACTCGGAATACCACTTATTATAGGGCCGGCCACCATGACAACACTTATTGTGAACATGGAATCCATTGGCACATGGATAACGCTATTCGCGTTTCTCTCAAATATCGTTTTAGCTTACATCGTTTTTAGACTGTCACGAAAAATCATGATGGTTCTAGGTAAAAATGGCTCACAGGCGGTTTCAAAAATTGCTAGTTTATTTTTAGCAGGCATTGGCGTAATGATCATGCGACAGGGATTTATTGGAATCTACAAAGATTTTATTTTGTCGAAGTAGTTTTTATCATCTTCCAGCGCAACAAAAAAAGATCATAAAATGTTTTGAAAATACGCCCTGGTGTAACTGCCTTCGACTCTCCGGCAATTCTCGGTGAAACCGAAATATACGCGGTTTTGTAGCGATAACCCGCTTTTTTAATACGAATAGGAATTTCCAAATTTAACAAAAAGCTGTTTGAAACCCACGAGAATAAATTGAGAATCGACCTTCGTACCAAATAATTCCCCTGAGTTCTTGCACGACTCCCAACAATTAAAACCGTTAAAACTCTAAGACCCATTGAAATGGTTTTTCGAAACCAACCGCCTGCTGCATTGTCATAGAGCGTTGTGACGACATCCGCATCTTCACAGGTGCGAAGCAATTTGGAAATTTCGCGCGGTTTGATCTGTCCGTCGGCCGGCAGCATCGTGACCCAATCTTTTTGTGCGAGCTTATACCCAAGCTTAAGAGCTGCACCCATTCCAGAATTAACCTCAAGTCTTTCACAACGAATTCTCGACTCTTGCTTGCAAAGATCTTTTGCAATTTCATACGTTTGATCAAGAGAACCATCATCCACAATAATTATTTCCCAATCTGAAACATTCGCTTCGAGATATTCACAAATCTCTATTAAAACATCTTTAAGACATGCTTCTTCGTTATATGCCGCAACCACCACGCTTAACGACAAATTAAACGTCTTCTCTTGCGTAGAACCAAGCTTCATGATTTGATTCCCAGGTGAGACAATTTAAGTCCCATGGAAGTGGTAACTTTACGATCGATCAAATCGCCATGCTCGGCTCTAATGTTATTTTTGAAAAAGACATTTGTATATGGCATCCCGAAACGGTTTCTATTGGAAACAATGTTTATATCGGTCATCGTACCATGCTCAAAGGACACCCCAAAGGAAAACTCAGCATCGCGAACAATGTTTGGATTGGCCAAAACGTATTTATTCATTCTGCAGGCTCCGTTGATATCCAAAGTGATGTAGGTATTGGTCCGTCGGTTCAAATTCTAACCTCGTCTCATCAAATTACACCAAGAACCGAATTACTTCTGAACTCACCTTTAGAATTTGAAGCAGTTTGCATCGAAACTGGCGCAGATA
>JAGRAY010000071.1 GCA_020434375.1 Bdellovibrionales bacterium
TAAAAGAAACGTGAACTCAGAGTTGGGAGCATGCGGTACAATAAGTTTTGCAAATATTTTGAATACAAGTGGCAACAAAATTATCATTAAACCAAGTACCGCAATAGAAATAGCCATTTGCTGCCAACTCACAGATTGAAGACAAATCATCAAGGCACCCAGTGCAACGAATTCCGTTGAGACAGCTTTTACTTTGATCCAAAAGTTAATCTGAGGAGAAAACCCAAACGTTTTGAGAGAGTCCAAAATAAACCCTGTAGATGGTGTCACCAGTGCCAAGGCCACCAGTACTGCAGGGCGTGCATCCAGATCAAGGCCGTATCGAACCAAGATTGTCGCGCCCATTACCACAACCAGCCCAATAAACGTATGTTGAAGTAAAATATTCTTTTCACGACGAAGTTCATGGAGATTAGCGTCGAGTCCAGCAAACAAAAAAAGTGCAACAATGCCGAAGGTGGAAAAAAACTTTAAGGTGACATCACTGACAAAGACCTCTGGCATAAAAATGGCGGAGATCGTGCCTAGCAAAAAACTGGTAATCGCTGCTGGCAAGCGAAATCGCTGAAGAACTTTCGGAATCACAAAAAGCCCGAAAAGAATGATCATATAAAATATTTCAACTTTATTACTCATTCGTGCTCACGGAGCCTACCATAAAACCCATCCAAAGAAATCAATACCGCACAAAATAATGATGTAAAAACCCTGCAAACAGGATGTATTCGGTAATAATATTAATACATTACTGCCATCTAGAGATTTCTTCCAATAAATCTACAAGCTCCAAAGAACTTTTCAGATAATAGTTTGCTTTCGTATCTGCATACTGGCCTATCTTACAGGACCACGCACCAGAAGGGAGTACTTCAAACATATCTTCATCTGTTCGATCGTCACCAGCACATAATACGAAGCTAGATTCCATCGCGTTTCTCTCGAACAATTCTCTAACCCACGACCCTTTATCGACGCCATGAGGTCTAATTTCTACTATTTTATTTCCTCCGACGACAGAAACAGGCAAGTTCGCTAAAATTTGCTCAAGATGCAGTGATAGTTCTAGTGCTTGCCATTTTCCAAATTGCTCTTCCGTCTGCCTATAATGCCATACCAGTGCCGACTTCTTTTTTTCAACAAATGACCCTGGAACGTGTTTCGCATGTTGAATTAATATTTTCTCAACCATGGGCATCCAATCAAGCGATACACTTTGTCTCTGTGTCCATTCTCGGGATCCATAATATTTTGTCATAAGACCATGTTCTGCCGCCAAACCAATATTTAAATGTCCAAACCATTGATCCAAATCAATTTCTGAACGACCAGAAATAATATAAATCTGATTTTGTGATCGCTCAGAAATTGACTCCATAATTTTTAAAAGTCTCACTGTCGGTTTGGCGTCTTCAGGTTCTTTGTAGAAGGGAACCAATGTTCCATCATAGTCTAGCAACAACAGGCGATGTTTTTTACTCTCAAACTCCTTCTTAAGAGCCAAGAAGTCGACCATTAAATCTGTCGGTGCTTTAATAGTTTTCCAGTCTTCAGATCCCAAATCTCTTATGAATCGATTGGCCCATCCTATAGACGGAAAATCATTTACATAAGTGTAGTTTTGAAGAGCACGCGCTCCTTTTTCGGTTTCGTTCATCGTCAATGCGTGATGCATGGCTTCTGCAGTTTGCTTTGCATCCCAAGGATTAATAACAATGGCACCTCCAAGTGACTGAGCAGCTCCGGCAAATTCACTCATAATAAGAACACCGTGGCGATCTTTCTGGCATGCAACATATTCCAGACTCACCAAATTCATACCATCTCTAATTGAAGTTACGAGCATTGCATCAGCTTGTTCATATAAAGCACACATTTCTTCAAACGATACATCATGCGCAATATACTGAATTGGACTATATTCTGCATCTCCAAATCTTCCATTGATACGCCCAACCAATTCGTCTACTTCTGCTTTGATTTGACGATACTCTTTAACTTTCATTCGAGAAGGTACGGCTACTTGAATCAAAATGACCTTCTTCTGCCATTCTGGATATTTATCTAAAAAAATTTCAAATGCCTTTAGCTTGAGTGGCAGTCCCTTGGTATAATCAATTCGGTCCACACCTAACAATACTCTTAGATCTTTATATCGTTCTCGTATCGATAACCGAAATGTATCCAGCACAGGATCTTTTAGGATATCTCGAAATTGTCGAATATTGATGCCTATAGGATAGCTTCCATAAAATATTGTTCTTCCATTATAATGAATCTCTGTTGGCGTTAGTTCAACACCCAAAACTCTCAAACAACTACTTGCAAAATGCCTAGCATAGTCAACTGTATGAAATCCGATTAAATCACTCCCTAGAATACCTTCTAAAATATCTTTCCTCACTGGCAATAGTCGATAGATCTCCGAGGACGGAAACGGAATATGAAGAAAAAATCCTATTCGTAAATCTGGACGTGCATCTTTCAAAAGTTTAGGCAACAAAAATAAATGATAATCGTGAATCCACACCTTAGCGTTTTGATGACACTGTGAAATCAATTGTTGAGCAAACTGTTCATTCACTTTTTTAAATTCGTCCCAATAAGGCAAATCAAAATCTACTCGACCCGGCAAATAATGAAACAAAGGCCACAAAACTGAATTACAAAATCCATCATAGAATTGCTTAATTTGATGCTCCTCCAAAAACACGGGAATATGATCTAGAGGATTGAGTAGTGATGAAATTTTCTCTTCATCACCTTTTTCAACGCTGACTCCTGGCCAACCAAACCAAGAAAATTTTATTTCTGACTTAATACCTTCGAGCGCAGAGGCTAGGCCTCCCGTCGTCGCCCGCACATCCCAGTGATCTACTTTTTTTTCTACCTGTACTGGCAATCGATTGGACACCACATATAGATCTTCATCTTTCACACACTTATACGTGTCTGATTTATAACCGCGTGTCAACCCCGATTAAGACCACGCACGAAATGAGCCTTCTTGAGCATCTTTTAATTCGCCAATCGTGATCGCAGCGTTAATAAGGCCAACATGTGTGTATGCTTGAGGGAAGTTACCCAAATGCTCTCCTGTTGTGGGGTCAATATCTTCAGCGAAAAGACCCACTGGATTGGCAAAGCTGACTAATTTTTCGAATAGCTCAATAGCTTTCTCTAACTCCCCCATCATTGCCAAGGCCTCTACCCACCAGAAGGAACAAATCAAAAATGCAGATGTGGTTTGGCCAAAATCATCCGCGTGTGCATATCTTAACAAAAGACCATTCCGGCCAAGAATTTTTTCGTACGCTCGAACAGTGGATACAAACCGTGGATCTTTCGCATCAATAAAACCTATAGTTGGAAGCAATAAGTTGGAAGCATCTGCAAACTCCCCGTCGAGCGCTTGTGTAAAAAACTTCTTATTTTCGTTGTATCCGCGTTGAAGAATATCAGCCTTCTTTTTCTCAGCCCATTGCTCCCATCGTTCAGCAAAGCCTGCTTTGTTAAAAAATTTTGCAAGACGTGCGCCACGATACCCCGCAACCCAACACATGACTTTTGAAAACGTGTAGTGTTTCAATTGAGTCCTATATTCCCATAATCCGGTATCTACTTTTTCCGAAGCTACTATCGCTTGTTCAACCAGCTTCTCTATGAGATTCCAAGAGACAGCATCCGGCTTGAAAACAACTCTTGGATCCGTTAAAATCGTTTCTAGACAAAGAATCATCTCACCCATGAGATCATGCTGCTCTTGCCTGTAAGCATCATTGCCAATTCGAACCGGCTTAACGCCACCAAAGCCTTCTAAGTGTTCTAATGTTTTTTCTTCTAGCTTTCTTTCACCACCAATACCGTAAACAGGTTGTAAAGTATCTTGATTCGAAGCTACGCTTACCAAAAAACGAAGAAAAGCCTCACCTTCTTCAAAATGCCCAATTCTTCTTAAGGCTTCCACAGAAAATGCTGCGTCACGTAGCCAGCAATATCGATAATCCCATGTTCTTTCTGTGTCAAGAGCCTCTGGGATGCTCGTAGTTCCTGATGCAATGATTGCTCCAGTATCTTGGAAAGCGTGGAGTTTTAGACATAGTGCAGACCTTAAAACATGCTTTGCCGCAAACGAAGGAAGAGCACAATTTTTAGCCCACATTCGCCAACCTGCGACGGTCAGATTCAAAGATTTTTGAACTCTTGCAATGGAATCTAGACGGGATATTTTTTGGCTACTAAACACCATAAAATATGGCTGATCCACTCTAAAGCCTTGTTGATTCAAAACATACGATACGGGAATATTGGTTCTAAAAAAATAGTCCATCGACTCAGATTGTATTTCAAGGCCCTCGCTGATCTGAATGTACTTGGGCGCTTCCCGACCATAATTTGGTCTAGGGTCAAATAAAATGTTAACTATCGGTGCACCTTCTATGGGTCGAATCAGGCGACAAACCTCAGGATGAGTCTTTACCGACAAACCCTCAGGTATTCTGGGAGCAAAATCCAATATCTCAAACGAACCATCTAGAGTCTTGATTTCTGTTCTTAGTACATTTGTATTTTCCAAGTACAGCATTGATGATCCTATCATTTTAGATAAACTCAAAATCTTCCAACATCCACCTTTCGTTGAATCTAAGAGGCTCGCAAAAACGGATGGGCTATCAAAACGAGGCATACACAACCACTGAATTTCTGTATCCGGTGAAATCAGTGACATGATTTGACCATTCCCGATAAGACCATGGTTTAAGGTAGGAATATGTTTCATCTATGAATTATTTTTAGACTTAGTTTGATTCTCAAGTTTCTTAAAAAACATTTCCTGATCATGAACATGACTCGCCGTAGACTCATCTGGATTAAGCCACTCTATAACGACTGCATATCCCAAACTTTCAGGATCATTTTGTAAGTACTGAGGTACAATATCAATAATCTTAAAACCTTGTTTAAGTTGAAACGATACCGTGGGATCAAAAATTTCCTTTCGAATAACCTTCAACACATAATGTTCTGGCGAAAGTTCCTTAGCATAAAGCGAATACCCTCTCAATCTTGCACCCGCTCGAATTCTTAGAAGGTTTAAATCTTGGGCAATCGCTCGCCTGGCGGCGTAAAGTTTTTTCCCTAAGCCTTTTCCCTGACAATCCGGTCTAATCATTATTTCTGCACCATAGAGCGTGCGACCCTCTTCTGGATCATGATTTGTGAAATAACCCTTATCGGTGAAATCTTTCCAGCTATCTTTAATATCGTAATCGTCCCATCGGACGATCAAACTTAAAGCTAAGCCCACGACAATGTTTTTCGTCTTGTCCAAGACAACAATTTGCCCTTCTGGGAAAACAGACAGCTGAGAATTAAGCTGATCGCTTCGCCAAGGTGAAATAAACGGATAGACCTCACTGCAGGTTTCTTGAATTCCTTGAAAATCGGCCGTCTCAATATTTCTGATAATAAATTTGTCGTCTTCAAAAAACTTTTTCATAACTTAACTTCTTGCGTTACACCAATAAGCTCTGATGTTTTATGGCTATCTCTGAGAGGCAGCACGGTTCCACGTTGCCGACTTTCGTCAATCATATCTATATTTATTTCTCCAATAACCATCGACTCTTGATTAGGTAGACCTTCCGCTAAAATACCATCTCGAGAAAACACAAAATCGCATGGATTCAATATAGAAGCTTGACCATAATTGAGCGATACGGCAGGCACCATAGGAAGCGATCCAACCGTTGCTGAGTGAATGACATACATTTGATTCTCAATAGCTCTGGCTTGAGCACAATACCTAACTCTCAAAAAACCTTGTCGATCATCGGTGCAACTTGGTGTCACCAAAAATTGAGCACCCATTTTAGCTGCGACCCGAGCAATCTCTGGGAACTCCACATCGTAGCATATAGCGATGCTAAATTTTCCAAAATCTGTTTCAAAAACCTTTAAAGTTTTTCCAGATGAAACAAACCACTCTTCGTCTTCAAAGCGCGTCATATGAAGTTTTGATTGATAGTCCAATTTACCTGAGGGGCCAAAAACATAACTGCGATTAAATACTTTATCACTCTTAGCATCATAAGAAGGAATAGTGCCCCCGACAATATACAGCTGATATTTCTTAGCCAAATCACCCATGAATTCGACGAAACGAGACTCCTCCCCAGACAGATCTCGAATTTGCTGAGCAATAGGCCTCTTGACGTCTCCCAATGTTAATAACTGAGTTGTAAAATACTCTGGAAAGACAAGCAAACGAGCTTTGTAATCCTTTGCTGTTTCAACCAAGGATCGCACTTGCTCTACAAAATCATCAAAAGACTTTACCGGACGAATATAATATTGAAGGGATACTACTCTAACTCTATTCATACACCGCTTTATAGTGTAATTTACAAATAAGGACAATAAGACATGAAAAAAGAAATCGCTATCATCGGTTTTCCAATGGATTTAGGTGCGAGCCGAAGAGGTGTTGATATGGGGCCTTTTGCTCTTAGGGTTGCTCAAATCAAAGCTAAGTTAAAGCAACTAAACTATATTGTTCACGACATTGGAAATATCGATATACCTTTTCCGGAAAACTTAAAAGCCCCACCGAATCCAAGCGCAAAATTTTTAACGGAAATTGCCGAAGCCAATCGAAGGCTGGCAGACGTCGTCTACGAGAATTTACAAAAAAGTCGAATTCCTCTTGTGTTGGGCGGCGACCACTCGCTCGCCATAGGCTCTGTCGCAGGAACATCGCGATATTTTCAAGAGCAAGAAAAAAAAATTGGATTACTGTGGCTTGATGCACATGCAGACATCAACACACCCCAAACATCTCCCACTGGAAATATCCATGGAATGCCAGTCGCTCATATTTTGGGTCTAGGCGAAAAACAGCTCTCGCAGCTTTCAGGAAAGGCGCCGATGGTTGACCCAGAATCTTGTGTCATTATAGGTCTACGAGATGTCGACGAAGGAGAAAAACAAACGCTTTGTGATCTCGGTGTTCATGTTTTTACCATGCAACATATCGATGAAATGGGCTTGGCAAAAGTCATGGATGAAGCGCTGACGATCGTTCAGGCAAAAACCTCTGGCTTTCACCTTTCCTTTGATGTCGACTGGATCGACCCTCAAGGTGCTCCAGGTGTTGGAACACCTGCACCTGGTGGTGCCACTTATAGAGAAGGTCACTTGGCCATGGAAAAGGCTTTCGACACAGGGAAAATCATTGCTATTGATATTGCAGAAGTTAACCCTATTATGGATCATGGAAATCAAACAGCTATCATGGCTGTTGAAATGGTCGTAAGTGCCTTTGGTAAAAAAATTCTTTGATCAGAAGATATTTCAAAAAGAAGATCCTGGCTCTTTCAAAAAATGCTCCTCGTCTGGAGTAGAGGGCCTACCTAATATTTTATTTCTATGAGGAAATCGTCCAAATCGCTTAACAATATCTCGATGCATGATCGCGAACTTATAGTTTTCCTGCATGTATTCTCTTGACGAGCCTTGAAGTTCATCTAAAAAATTTTTAAATAATTCTACACATTTTTCTTGATCCGATAGTTCTTCACTGTGCATGAAGGGTAGATAAAAAAAAGACCGAGGGTCACCTTTAAAATGTACATCCACACCCTTCTGAATACTACGTTTAGCTTGACTAAGAGCGAGAGAATCAAAGGAATACATGTTTGGTGTACCACGATACATATTTCGTGAAAATTGATCTAAAACAATAATATACGCCAACTGCCCTTTTGGATTTTCAAGCCAATCTTGTGGGAAGGACTCTGTGATCGCCTGGTGTGTTGAAAAAAAACGGAGTCGTACTTGATTATCAAACTTTAGATTCGACTCCCACCAGGTTTTTCGAAGTTCTGGCTCAGAAAAGTGATTTTCATCTAATTGCCCAAACCAAAACTCTAATACATCTTTAGGTGTCTTTAACACAAACGCTCTTTACAAAAAGAACATGGATTTTTTACCAACGTGACTTGCGCCCGCCTTTGTCATTTCCACCATGGCCACGAGAACGGCCTTGACCACCCTTGGATCGACCTCCAAAGTCTTTGTTTCCACCACCGCCACCAGCAAATCGAGGCGTCTGAGCTCTTGCTTCATTTACTGTAATCGCACGACCTTCAAGTTCTTTTCCGTTCAGATTTTCAATAGCGTTGACTAAGTCTTCAGAACCCGCAAGCTCAACAAACGCAAACCCTCTAGACTTTCCGGAGTACTGATCATAGATGATTTTGACGTTAGCCACTTGAATACCCTGGGCCTCAATGAATGATTTTAGGGACTCTTCATTGACGTTGTAATCACAGTTTCCAACAAATATTTTTTTTAGCATAATCTACCTAACCGATTAAAAATAATGATATACGCGTCTTGGAGCTCGTTAAACGATTTAACCGGA
>JAGRAY010000072.1 GCA_020434375.1 Bdellovibrionales bacterium
CAAGAGGCTTCTTTGTTTTTATAGAGCGATCAATTTTTTTTTCAAGCTCTCCTTGTGGAAGAATTTCAAAGGCGCCTTTGTTTAGAATGTCGAGTTGTTCTTTGAGAGGTTTCATGACTTAGTTCTGGGGTTTTTATTAAAAACTCATAAAATAAAATACCTTTTTTCTTAGCATAGCACGCAAAAAAGGAATAAATTACAAGAATGTCTATTTATCGGTTTAGGAGTGAAAGTATATGAAAAAATTTCAATATCTATTGAGCAGTTTTATTGTAGGGGCGTGGATTTTTGGATGCGACAACAGTGTCAGTAATGAATCAGGGCATTCCGAAGCAAAAACATCGGCCGTTTCGGAATCTACAACGCCGCAAGCTTCTTCGTCGGGGTCGTCAGAAGAGCTTGTTAAAGTTGGCGACAAGGTAATTACAGAAAGTGACTTGGTTTCAAATCTTAAGGGAAGGGCCAAGGGGCAATTGTTTAAAGCCAAGGCAGACTACTTTGAAGCTCAACAAAACGTTGTTGATTCTTATCTTTTTGACTACTTGGTTGAACAAGAAGCAAAAGGAAAGAGCGTCGACGAACTACTAAAGAAAGAAATTGACGGAAAAATCAAGAAGGTTTCTGATAAAGATGTTCAAAAGTTTTACGATGATTTTAAGGCTCAAGCCTCTAAAATGAATCGACCGATTCCACCGCTTAGTGATGACATCAAACAAAAAATTCGCGAGCAGCTCGAGGGTGACAAAAAAGCAGAACGTAGAAATGCGTATTTTGATCAACTTAAAAAGAAATACAAGGTTACCTACCTTGCTTCTCCACCAAGAATGGAAATTGCCACTGGAGATATGCCTGTTAGAGGTTCTAAAAATGCACCGGTAACCATTGTTGAATTTTCTGACTTTGAATGCCCGTATTGTCAAAGAGGCGCATCTACGATTGAAAAAATTGTTAAGAGCTATAAGGGTAAAGTAAAACTCTACTTTAGAGATTTTCCTTTGGGTTTTCATCCGCATGCCAAGCCGGCTGCGGTTGCCGCTAGATGCGCTGCCGATCAAGGCAAGTTTTGGGAATATCATGATGTTTTGTTTGAAGACCAAAAAGGGTGGCTTGAGAAGGCAAAAAAAGGTTCAAACGATCAAGAGCCATTTATAGAAATCGCGAAGAAATTGAAACTCAAAGAAGCTGATTTCAAAAAATGCGTTGAGAGTGGAGATAAATTGGCCATGATTGAAAAAGACATGGCAGTGGGTGCCGATGCAGGCATTACCGGAACACCTGCCTTTTTTGTCAACGGGATTCCATTATTTGGAGCTTTACCTGAAGAAAAGTTTAAAGAAGTGATCGATAAAGAATTAAAGAGAGAGAGTTCGGCAAGTAAAAGCAGTATCTTGCCTTAGATCAATAGTTGAAGTGTTAGATTTTTATAATATTTAGGAGGATGCGTGAACGAAACAAATTTTGATCCGGTCGAAATTCCAGAGGTTTTACCGGTATTACCTTTAAAGGACGTTGTTTTGTTCCCATCCGTTAACCTTCCTCTATTTGTAGGGCGCGAATCTTCTATTCAGGCGTTGGAAGCAGCGCTTGCAAAAGACAGGCTTTTGTTCTTGAGTGCACAAAAAGATCCACATGCCGAAGTTGTTACCCCTGAAGGTCTCCATGACGTTGGGTGTGTTGGTGTGATTATGCGCATGCATAAGTTGCCTCCCCCCGATGGCCGCATTCGTATCTTGGTAAAAGGTGTGAGGCGCGCCATGATCAAAGAGATTGTTCAGGAGCGCCCAAACTATTACGCGAGAATCGAGCCTCTTGTGGAAATTCCACTTGGCGAACGAAAAGTTGAACTTGAAGCCATGATGAGAACCGTGAAGGAAATGCTAGAAAAAATAGCGTCTCATGGCAAAAACATTTCTCCTGAAATTCTTATTGTACTCGATGAAATTAAAGACCCTGGTGAGTTGGCCGATGTTGTTGCGTCTTATCTTGGGTTAAGAGTGGACGAAGCTCAGCCTGTTTTGGCTATGTTGGATCCTGGTGATCGACTTCGCGAAGTCCTTAATTTTTTGAACAAAGAATTAGATATCTTGAATGTTCAAGAAAAAATTCAGACCGAAGCCCGCGGTGAAATGACAAAAATTCAACGCGAGTATTATCTTCGTGAACAACTTCGCGCTATTAAGAATGAACTTGGCGACGGTGATCCAAAGCAAGAAGAACTCCGAGAAATTCGCGAAAAAGTAGAACTCACCCGCATGCCACGAGAAGTTGAAGAAGAAGCTTTTAAGCAGCTAAAACGACTGGAAGGAATGCACCCTGATGCGGCAGAAGCTTCCATCGTAAGAACTTACTTGGATTGGCTCATAGATTTACCTTGGAGCAAAGTTTCCAAAGACAATATTGATCTAAAGAAAGCTCGAAAAATTTTAGATGAAGACCATTTTGATTTAGACAAAGTTAAAGAACGTATTCTAGAATTTTTAGGCGTTACCAAACTTCGCAAGAAACTCAAAGGACCGATCTTATGTTTTGTGGGTCCTCCAGGTGTTGGTAAAACTTCTCTTGGGAGGTCTATTGCCAAAGCCATGGGCAGGCAATTTACGAGGATATCATTGGGTGGCATGCGAGATGAAGCAGAAATTCGAGGGCATCGAAGAACTTATGTGGGTGCCATGCCCGGACGTATTGTTCAAGGAATGAAGCAGGCTGGCACAAAAAACCCTATTTTTATTCTCGATGAAGTCGACAAATTAGGAGCTGATTTTAGAGGAGACCCCTCATCTGCTTTGCTGGAAGTGTTGGATCCTGAACAAAATCATTCGTTTCGTGATCACTATTTAAATTTACCTTTTGATTTGTCGAATGTGATGTTTATTGCAACAGCCAATTTGGTGGATCCCATTCCGCCAGCGCTGCGAGATCGTATGGAGTTGATTTATCTATCGGGATACATTCTTCAAGAGAAAATTGAAATTTGTCATAAGTATTTGTTACCCAAACAAATTGAAGAAAATGGAATTACGTCAACACATATTCATATCGACGATGAAGCTTTGGCTATTATTATAGAGCAGTATACCAAAGAGGCAGGTCTGAGAAATCTCGAAAGAGAAATAGCATCCGTTTGTAGAAAAGTCGCACGAAAAGTGGCAGAGGGCGAAACCGGAAAAGTCAAAGTGACACCCGATAATCTTCATAAATTGTTGGGCGCTCCCAAGTACATTCCAGAGGGAGAACAAGAGAAAAATGAAATAGGTGTGGCAACGGGGCTTGCATGGACCGAAAGCGGTGGAGAAATTTTGTTTGTGGAATCTACGGTAATGAAAGGACGAGGCACATTAACCCTTACGGGGCACCTTGGCGATGTTATGAAGGAGTCTGCGAGAGCAGCACTTTCCTATGCTAGAGCTAATGCAAAGGAATTAAATGTGACGGATCGTATGTTTCAAACCAAAGATATTCATATTCACGTTCCTGCAGGAGCTATTCCAAAAGATGGACCCTCTGCCGGCGTGACCATGGCGACGTCACTTATTTCGGCGTTGACCAAGCAACCGATTAATCGCAAGGTTGCGATGACGGGTGAAATTACGTTGCGAGGACGCGTGATGGCTGTAGGAGGTATTCGTGAAAAGGTTTTGGCAGCAAAGCGCTCCAAAATTTCAACGATCTGTATTCCCGAAAATAATATGAAAGACTTAGAAGATATTCCATCAGAATATCTTGAGGGCCTTAAAATTGTTCCTGTTGCAAAAATGCAAGATGTTTTGAAGATTGCTTTAAACACTTCGAGCTCATCGAGAAAGAAGGCATCCTCAGAGCCAGCAAGGTCTGGAGGAGCGAGGGCGAGAGACCTCCAAACAGTTGTCTAGTTTAACTCCATGATGTTTGAGTTATCCTGGAAACTACCGTTCTTCTTAGTTTTGATTTTAGCCTCTGCCTTTTTTTCTGGCTCAGAAGCTGCGCTATTTAGTTTAGGTAGATACCGTCTTTTAAAATTACATCGAACATCAGTCAAAAAGTTTACCATTTTGCAAAAAATGCTCGAGTCTCCAACGAAGCTCATTGGAACACTGCTCGTTGGTAATGAGATTATCAATACAGCCATTGGTGTTGTTGGATCGTCGATTGTTTATGAGATATTCAGCGGTTTTGGACTCGCTCGAAACCCGTTATTACCCATATTGAGTGTTTTAATTCTTTTACCGTTTCTTATTATCCTTTGTGACTTAATTCCCAAAGCCATCGGCTTAAAAGTTCCTGAGAAGGTTGTTTTGTTTAATTCAAGACCTCTTTGGTTTTTTCATTTGGCCGTGCGGCCTGTTAGAAATCTTGTTAACTGGTTTCCTGAACAGTTGTTTCGTCTGTTTAGGGTACCTCCTAAGTCGGACTCTGTGTCGGAAGAGATTTTTCGAGTCTTGGTTGATAAGGGCTATAAAGAGGGCGTCTTGGATCTTCAGGAAAAGCAACTTATTCACAATGTTTTTAAAATTGATGATCTGGTTGTTACCCAAATCATGACTCAGAAAAATCAAGTTGTATACCTTACGGAGAATATGTCCGTGGATGAATCTTTAGTTATTATTGAGAGAGAGGGATATTCCAGGTACCCTGTCTTAAACGAAGAGCGAAACAAAGTAGTTGGAGTTCTCTATGCAAAGGATCTTCTTGGTCTATCTGAATCAACAAAAAAACTGCCTATGTCATCGTTTTTAAGACCACCTCTTGTGATTCACACCAACGCCCTTGTGGTTGAATTGTTTTTCCAGTTTAGAATGAAGCGAACACACTTTGCTGTTGTGGCTAATGAGGTGAATCAGCAACTTTCTGGAGTGGTGACACTTGAAGACGTTCTGGAGGAAATATTTGGGGTTTTGAAAGATGAAAGAGATGACATCGATGTATGATCCCTTTGGCATTATTTTTCTTTGCCTGATTCTAGAAGCTTTTTTTTCAGGATCCGAAATGGCTATGGTCTCGATCAATCGGGCCCAGCTCAAATACCTTGTTGAAAAGGGGTCTGGGAGAGCAAAAAGTATTATGCGAGCTCTTGACAATCCAGAATGGTTTCTTGGTACCACACTTTTAGGGACCAATCTTGCCGTACTAACCCTCAACGCTTACGCTACTTACTACGTCATTGAAACCTTTGGACCAAAGTATGAACTATTGACGATGCTTTTTACCGCACCACTTATTCTATTTTTGGGCGAGGCCATTCCTAAAGCTCTGTTTCAGCGTTATGCAGATGTGTTCGCAGTTCGGGTGATTTATCCATTGAAGGTGATTTCGTGGCTCTTTAGCCCGCTCGTTGCCATTTTTGTGGGGGTGTCGAAACTAGCCATTCAATCATCAAGGCTTCAAATTAAAAAGAAAACGCCTTTTTTATCCAGAGAAGAGCTCGAACTTCTTTTTCAAGCCTCAGAAAAACAAAAGGGATTTAAAGAAGTTGAGAGGCGCATGATTGATCGCGTATTTTCCTTTTCAAAAAAGCCTGCGCGCGAAATTATGATTCCCTTGGTTGATGTCGTTTCTCTTCGAGAAGATGCAACACTAGATGAAGCCACAAAGCTCATTAAGCAAAATGGGTTTAGTCGGTATCCTGTTTATTCGTTTAGGGTGGATCACGTCGTTGGATGGATTAATCACTTTGATTTGCTCAGAGTGAAAAACATGCAGGAACCCATTCGACCTTTTATTAGAGAGATCCGCTTTTTTCCACAAACCGTTTTTTTAGGAAAATTACTTCTTGAAATGCAAAAGTCGGGAGACCGGATTGTGATGCTTGTTGATGAGTATGGCGGAGTTGTGGGTATGGTGACTCTTGAAGATGTGATTGAAGAGGTTGTGGGAGAGATTGAAGATGAATACGATTATAAAACGTCGTTTATTAAAAAAATGGATCTAAAATCTGCCGTGGTCAATGCACGAATCCCAATTGCCACAGTCAATGAAATGCTCCCTATTAAAATACCGCTGGGAGACTACGAAACCCTTGCAGGGTATCTCTTAGCCCATATTCAAAGAATTCCAATGCCAGGTGAAATTGTAAAAGTTGAAAAAATTCATTTCAGAGTCCTCAAATCCAACAACCGCGCCATTGAAGAAGTTGAAATAGTGTTGTAGAACGCTTTTGTGTCTGAGAAAATCTTAAAAGGTGTGTTGAGCTTATTGCTTGTTGTCGTGCTTGTGGGGATTGTGGCTTATTTGCAGATTGCTTTTCAAAAGGCTGATATGAAAACAGCCATACGGTTGGTACAGGAGGCACGTATTCAGGGAGAAACCTTGGGGATCAGAATCGAGAAAGTCATGCCACTGCGGGAGCGACGGTGCAGTGTGAAAATTATTGATAAGTTTTATGGTCATATGGAAGTTGATTGTCAAAATACTGTGTTTCCAAGCCAACGCTTGAGTTGGAAGGTGAATGTTATCGATGGTATGGTGGGTCCCTTAAACCAGGCTGCTAAGATTTTGGGAGAGGGAGAATCACCTTGGTAGAGTTCATTGAAAAAAGGCGTTGCACGCGAATCGTGCACACGGCCGTGATCGATATCACACGAAAAAACAGCGCTTATTTTTATGACTACACACAGAATTTTTGTGAAAATGGTGTCTATTTTAAAACCAAAGCACCTTTAGATGTGAGTGAAAAAATAATTCTAAGGTTTACACTGCCAGGCTTTGATTTTGTTTTTGAAGCCATATCAAAGGTTGTGTGGATTCAACGTGAGAGTCATGACTCCGGTGTTGGCCTTGAGTTTGTGGAGATTTCCGACCCAGAAAGAGCTCAGCTCAAGTTGTTTATAGAGCGCTATTCCCATAACAACGTTTAAATTATTTGATCTTGTAAATACGTTTCATGCAGTCGGCATAAGATTCACCAGGTTGGCAGTCATTGCCCTGGGGCTTCGACGGATCGTAAGGCGTATAAGTTTGAGATGGACCACGTGTTTGAAGCCCACTTCCCCAATTACAATTCGATCCGGTTGGGCTTGCGTTGGCGGTGGCTTGGTTTAGGGCCTGCATGATTTGTGCGGTGGTATCGGCCAAGGTGGCTGAGGTCCATATTAAGAAGGCTAATATCGCGCAAATATTTAAGTAATAACGCTTCACGTTATTTATTATATCATATGCGGAGATAAAAAAAATGTCTGATAATTAAGTATTTTTAGCTACTTAGTGTTTTCAGAATCGGTTTCACAGCCCTCGCCTTTTTTGTGAAGAATAAGTTCACCTGCTCGAAAGTTCATTAAAGAGGATTCAAAAAGTCGAGCTCCGTTAAGCTGATTAGTAACTTTTAGTAGGTCTGTTGCAAGGCCTACAGGATAGGCATTAAAGCTTTTATAGCCCGCAGCCGCCTGAAAAACTAAGGGATCAAGAGTATCGTATGGTTCATAGGGCCCACGAAGTTCTATCATCGATTTATTGTAAAGTGGCTTGGTGCCACGGTGGACATAAAACGTAAGGTAGGCATAAATCTTCGTGCATTTATTTATGCCACTACTATAGAAGAGTTCTGCATGGGTTGCCATTTGAAACGGCTCACCTGTCGAGGAGGTGTAAGTCATCGGCTCGTTATATTCCTCAAAGCAGGAACTAAAATAGGGTACAATATTTTTTGCCGTGATGTCGTTTGTTTGAAAAAGAAACTTCGCAAGGGGATTGAAGTATTTCATTGGTTGAGGGTCTTCATATCTGCCCTGTGGATACGTACGATCTGTTTGAATATCGTCTAAGAAAAAGGTGTCTGCTTTGAACCATGAGCTTAAGATATCTTTGAAACTAAAGAAACATTCGATGTCGGCCTGATACCTACCTAGATTATCAATGTGGCGAATATTTTTCTGGGCCATTGGGAGTGTGGCGACGCCTGAAAAGGTAATGCGAGATTTTTGCACATTGCTTTTTCGTGGTTGTTTAAACGTATGAATTTCAATGAGCGCTTGGTCTTCTTCAAAGAAACTGTTTTCTGGTCGTAATCGGTTGTCCCATAATCCCGTGATCTCAAAGGCGTCGGTATCTTTTGGATAATATCCTAGAAACGAAATCTCCTGAGATACGTCTTGAGAATGCAGCGTTGTTATTATTAGTATCAATAATAATGCATAGTGGCAACGCATATTAGTCTCATAGCGTTATTTATGGTAAATGTCTAGGTGGCTTTTTAGACTTCGATTTTCACGATTTTTAAAATCCATAAACCACCAATAATTTGAAAGAAAAGCATCACGGAGATCATGAGCCAGCCAAGGCTTGTTGTAAACAGGGGCTCGATATATGGTGGATTTACTGTGTAGAGCATACCTAAGAATGCAAACGGAAGAATAA
>JAGRAY010000073.1 GCA_020434375.1 Bdellovibrionales bacterium
TGGTTATTGACTGGCATACTCCTTTTTGGGGCATGTGAATCCACCCATCAAACGGGTACGGGAGAGTGGGTAGCCGAGGTTAATCATCGAAAAATATATATGAATGAGTGGGAGCAATCGCTTGCAAAGGTAAGTCGTTATTCAACCAAAGACTATTCCGATATCGGAGCACGCAGAGATCTTATTAATGATTTGATTAACAAAGAGTTATTGTTCCAAAAAGCTCTATCTGAGCATCTTCCCGAAAACTCATTGTTTTTGAAGGATCAAATTGTTCAGGAATATCTCAGAACCAAGTTTACGCGCACAAGTGAGGCACCATCTGAGAAGGAAATTTTGGAGATATTCGAGAAACAAAAAAATGATTTAGAAAAAGTGCGCGCGAGTCATATATTGATTAAACCTAAGATTTCAGGAAACGAGATCGAAGAAAAAGCTGCCAAAGAAAAAGCAGAACGTATTTTGAAAGAATTGCGTGCTAAGGGAGATACCGCTGATTTCTCTTCTTTCGTTAACAAGTATTCTCAAGATGAAGGAACTGTGAAACGGGGCGGAGATCTCATGTTTTTTAAACGTAGTGATATGGTAACTCCCTTTAGTGATGCCGCATTTGCCTTAAAAGAGGTAGGCGACATAAGCGATGTCGTCAAAACCCAGTATGGTTACCATATTATCAAGCTCACTGGAGACCAAAGAGGAATAGAGCGGCTTCGCCCACAGATAGAACATTATATTATGAATACACGGCAAAAGGAGAAAGTCGATCGGCTTTTGCAAGATCTTCGCGCCGCAGCCAAAATAGAAATTAAAGAGGAAGTGCTTTTACCCAAAGTAAAGCCGGAAACAAAGGAAGCAAATTGAGATGAAATATCTTTTGGGGGTTAGCTTATCCCTTTTTCTGGCTAGCGTATCTTGTCTGAAACATGAACAGCAAGAAGCATTGGTATTGATTGACGATATGAAGATTACTGTCAAGGATCTGACGGATCGTATGAAAGAGTATGATTTCGATCCTTCGTCGATGCCGAAAGATCAGAGTCTCGAGTTTAAGGAAAAAGTGCTAAATGAAATGATCGAAGAAAAAATTCTTCTAAGAGAAGCTAGCAATCGTAATCTCGATATTCAAAATGCCGAGCTAGAAATCTATATGGAGCAAATGAAGGGTGATTACACAGACGAAGATTTCGACAAAATATTAGAATCTCGAGGAATGTCAATGAAGGATCTTAAGCTTCGAACAAAAATGAATTTATTATTGGGCAGGGTTGTCGACTCTTTAACCAGAGATGTCACCAAACCATCAAAGGACAAAATTGAATCGTACTATAAAGAAAACATTGAGGAATTTTTTGAACCTAAGAAATACTTGGTTCAACAAATCGTGGTTAGGAGCCAAGAGGACGCGAAGCATGTTTTGAATCTTATCAAAAAAAAGGAGTCTTTCGATGATTTGGCACGGGCCTATTCATTGACCCCAGAAGGTTCCAAGGGAGGACGTTTGGGTTGGCTCTATGAAGGATTACCGAAAGTAGTTTGGAAGTCTGTTGCATCGGCTAAGTTAAATGTGCCGGTTGGGCCTATTGAGTCTGAATATGGCTTTCATATTGTGAAGGTTTTGGATATAAAGCCCGAGAGATTGCTGCCGCAAAGCGAAGCTAAGCCAAAGATCGAATCTGAGCTGACGCGACGAGAACGCGACGAGTTATTAACCAAATGGAAACAAGAAACTTTTTCGAAGATTAAAATTGTAAGGAATAATGCACTTTTGGCGTCAATATAGTTTATCTGCGATCGCGATCATCTTTCTATTTTGCTCTTGGCAAGCTAGTTCTGCCGATCAGCCTAGTATTGAAAACAAGACTCAGGTTGAGTCTCCAAGTCAAAATAGAGGAGACTTGGTGGATCGAGTTGTGGCTGTTGTTAAAGGTGAACCTATCTTGTATTCCGAGCTTCAAGAAACCAAAATGCTCTTGCTAGCAGAAATGAAAAAAAATAATCAGGTGCTTGATGCAAGTACGCCAAAGGAACAAGATCGAAAAATATTGGAACAGTTAATCAATGACAAGCTCATTGCAGAGGAAGTTAAAAGACTTGGCATGACTGTAGATGAGGCCGCAGTGGATAACGGCATTAAAAGTATTATGCAGCAAAACGGTTTGCAAACGATCGAACAACTTCAAGCGGCACTCAGAGCAGAAGGTATCGCTTGGCCCGAGTTTAGAGAAGGTGTTCGAAAACAGATGGAACAATCTAATTTTATGGGTCGATTTGTTAGACCCAAAGTACGTATAGATCCGGAAGATGTTGAAAGAGCATTTCAATCTCAAAATAGTGGTGATCAACTCCCTCAACAACTTCATGTGCGAATGATTTTTAAAAAGAAACCCGCGACGAAACGCCCAGAAATGCTAAAGCTTTATGAACGTCTTAAAAAAGACAAGGCATTTGAAAAAATAGCCCGCGAAACAACCGATGGACCGGCCCAAAGTGAAGGTGGAGATATTGGGTTTGTCATGCCCTCTGATCTTCAAAAGGAGCTTAGTGAGCCATTGTCCCGAATGAACGTAGGAGATATTTCTGAGATTATCGAAACATCCGAAGGATTTTACGTTCTCAAGTGTCTGGGTAAAAGAAACGGTGAAGTGGCTGATGCCAATATCGAAAAAGAAAAAATCAAAGAAAAGTTGTTTAGAGAGGAACTAAATCGCGTATTTGAATCAACGTTAAGAACATTACGAGAAAAATCAAACATTCGAGTCAACCTATGAAGCCTGCCATTGGAATTACATTAGGAGACACCTTTGGTGTTGGACCGGAACTATGTGTAAAAAGCCTTAGGTCTTTTGATTTCAAGAAGGCTCGTGTCAAAATATTTGCAACTCAAGCTGATTTTCGTGTTTTGGCTCGCCGTATGAAACTCGACATAAGCAACCTAGAATCCATTGTGGAATTTAGTGAGTCGTTTAGTTGTGCCGTGCCTGAAAATAAAGACGACGAGCATGGTCGAGCCATGTTTTGTCTTGAAGCTTTAAAGCAGGCTTCGACAGAAGCAATGAATGGAGATATTCAGAGTCTTGTCACCGGCCCTTTAGATAAGCGTATTGTTCGGCGCGAGGAGCCAACTTTTACCGGTCACACTGATTATCTGGCCGATCTAAGTGGCGTTTCAAAGACGGTCATGCTTCTCGACAATGCAGACATTAGCGTGGCGCTTTTAACCCACCATATTCCACTTAGAGACGTGGGAAACAAAATAACTAAAGAGCTAATCAAGGAAACCGTTCAAATTGTAAATCGCGCGTTTCGTGAATGGTTTGCAAAGGACAATCCGAAAATAGCGTTTACATCGGTTAACCCCCATGCAGGAGAACTGATGGACCACTCAGAAGAAAAAGATGTTCTTACGCCAGTGATCAAAGAGATGGCGACTTCTGGATTGAATGTAGATGGACCTTTTTCAGCGGATTCATTTTTTTCGATGGCGCGTGGATCAAAATGGGACGTCATAGTATCTCCCTATCATGATCAGGGACTTGTTGCAGTGAAATATCCTGGGATCGATCAAGTTGTAAATATCACGTTGGGACTTCCCTACCTGCGAATCTCACCAGGACATGGTGTGGCCTACGAACTGGTTGGTAAGAACATCGCAAGAGAGCACAGCTTTAAAAGGGCACTGGACGTGGCTTTAAATCGGAGATTAAGACATGGACAAAATTAAATTTGGTACAGATGGATGGCGTGCAAAAATAGCCAAAGATTTTACGTTTCAATCGTTGTCTCATGTGACTCTTGCTGCAGCTACTGTGATGAAACGAAGGCTTCCCGACAGAAAAAAAATCTACGTTGGATATGATCGGCGCTTTTTGTCGCAAGACTTTGCCAAAACAGTTGCCATTATATTCTCGAAAATGGGATACGAGGTAGCAATTTCGGCCAGTGCGATGCCAACGCCAGTATATTCTTGGTGTTCAAAAAATGACCCAAAGGCCGTCGGTGCCGTTGTGATTACGGCAAGTCACAATCCTCCCGAATGGAATGGCTTTAAGTTTAAAGAAATTTTTGGGTGTTCAGCTCTACCAGAAACAACTGAGGCATTCGAGAGAGAAATTCTTTCGATGGCGGTATCAGACGATCTTGTTCCCGATTTAGATATTTTTGATGACCTGATCAGACAAAGTAAAATTACATTGGTTGATCCAATGAGTGACTATTTAAGTGCAGTCAAGAAACTCGTGGATGTTGACGCCATCAGAAAAGCTTTGTTTAGAGTGGGTTTGGATACGATGTTTGGGTCAGGATCAGGGCATTTAGCGAATCTATTGGAATCATTGAATGTTCATGTGGAGCCCATACATTTTTCTGCAAATCCCGGGTTTGAAGGAATTCCACCAGAACCCGCAGAAATAAACCTCCATGAGCTTTCCAGTCTTGTTAAAAAAAATACTCTTATTTGCGGTTTGGCAACCGATGGTGATGCTGATCGCCTAGGTGCCATTGATGAGTATGGTTGTTACTTTACGACTCAGAAAATCTTATCTGTGGTGTATTGGCATATGCTTACCCATCATGGTAAGTCTTGGTCCATTGCACGAAGCGCGTCGACGACTAAAATGGTTGATTTAATTGCTGAAAGAAATGGACAGGATTGTTTTGAAACACCCGTTGGATTTAAGTATATCGCTGAAAAAATCATTGAAGGCAAAGCTCAAATTGGTGGAGAAGAATCTGGTGGTATTGGCATCGTTGATCATATACCAGAGCGTGATAGCTTCTTAACGGCTCTTTTGCTTCTAGAGGCTATGGCTCTTACTCAAAAAAGCCTTTCGGAAATGTATGAAGACCTTTGCAAGTCATTCCGGCCCTATGAGTTTATTCGCCTGGATCTACATGTGTCTAATGAGGTGATGGATCGAACGATGAAACGACTTGTGAAAGATGCACCCAGCGAGTGGAATGGAAGACCGGTGGCGTCTTTGTCAACACTGGATGGATACAAGTTTTATATGAAAGATGGCAGTTGGCTTCTTATTAGACCATCAGGTACAGAGCCGATTTTTAGGATATACGCCGAAGCCGAGTCAACGCAAGCGTGCCAAAAAATCATTGAATCTGCCAAAACATTTGTGGAGAGGTCTTAGTTAGAGCAAAAATGTCGTATGAACCAAAATTTATTTATGTCAAAGGAGCTCGTCAGCATAATTTAAAAAATATCGACGTGAAAATTCCCAGAGACCAACTTGTTGTCATTACGGGGCTTTCGGGCTCTGGAAAGTCATCGCTAGCGTTCGATACGATTTATGCCGAAGGTCAAAGGCGCTATGTGGAGTCTTTGTCGGCTTATGCAAGGCAATTTTTAGAACAGATGGAAAAACCGGACGTCGATTCAATTGAAGGGCTATCCCCTGCCATATCTATCGACCAACGTCGTTCGTCTAAAAATCCTAGATCCACTGTTGGGACAGTTACGGAAATATATGATTATCTTCGATTGCTCTTTGCACGGGTAGGTAAGGCACATTGCCATGTTTGTGGTAAGCAGATTGCATCTCAATCTTCCACGCAAATCGTAGATCAAATCTTAGCCATGCCAGAAGGTACAAAGATTAACTTATTGGCACCTGTCATAAGAGGAAAAAAGGGCGAACATCAAAAAGAATTGAGTAAGCTTCGAAAAAATGGTTTTACCAAAGTGAAAATTGATGGAACGGTCGTTGAGCTTTCTGAACCTATTACACTGGCAAAAAACAATAAACACGATATCGATGTTTTTGTAGATAGACTCATCCTCAAAACTTCAATTCGAAAAAGACTGGCTGATTCAGTAGAAACGGCTCTGAGAGTCGGTGAGGGGATACTTAAGGTTGACTGCCTGGGTGAAAAAAATGAGTCATTTCTTTTCTCTGAACATTTTGCGTGCATTGATTGTGGTATTTCTTTTCCAGAGTTATCTCCACGAATGTTTTCATTTAACAACCCCTATGGCGCATGTGAGACTTGCGGAGGCCTAGGAACGAAGAATTTTATTGATCCGGAGCGTATCGTCCCCAATGGTAAATTGTCCTTAAATCAAGGAGCTATTGCACCATGGAAGAGTCGATGGTCGTTTTTTCATGCACAAACCCTTGATGCACTTTCAAAGCATTATAAGTTTGATCTCGATACGCCATGGGAAAAGCTCACTCAGAAAATCAAGGATCTGATTTTGTATGGAAGTGAAGATGAAAAGATAAAGTTCAAATATGATATGGAACGCAGTAATTATAGTATCAATAAATCGTTTGAAGGTGTTGTATCCAATTTAATGCGCCGATATCGAGAAAGTGACTCCGATGAGTTTCGCGAAGAGTTAGAAAAAAAATACATGGGTATTTTGCCGTGTTCTGATTGCCAAGGGGATAGATTAAAAAGAGAAGCACTCTCAGTGAAAGTTGACGGTCGGTCAATTTCTGAGGTCACCAAACTTTCGATTCAAGATGCATTTTCATTTTTTCAGCTCTTAAGCTTAAGTGATAAAGACTTCCAGATTGCGGATAAAATACTCAGGGAAATACGATCACGGCTGGCATTTCTTGTGAACGTTGGTTTAGAGTATTTAACGTTAGCGAGAACATCTGGAACTCTTTCAGGTGGAGAGGCACAAAGAATACGTCTTGCAACTCAAATAGGTTCTGGTTTAGTGGGTGTGCTTTACATATTAGATGAACCCTCGATCGGTTTACATCAAAGAGACAATGATCGATTGCTAGCAACCTTAAGACATTTGAGAGACCTTGGTAATACAGTTTTAGTTGTTGAGCACGATGAAGATACCATTCGCGAAGCAGACTACGTATTTGATCTGGGACCGGGTGCGGGTAAAAGTGGCGGGAATATCGTCGCGGAAGGGCGTGCAAAAGACATTATCGCGAATAAAGCGTCTTTGACGGGACAGTATCTGTCGGGAGATAAGGTTATCCCGATTCCTTTAAAGCGACGACAGCCAACATCAAGAAAAATAAAAATTAACGGAGCTGAAACCAATAATTTAAAATCAATTAATGTTGAAATTCCTATGGGCGTATTTACATGTGTAACAGGTGTTTCCGGTTCTGGAAAATCATCTTTAATTATTGATACTCTACTTCCAGCTCTCAAGAAACACCTCATGTTTTCGCGAGATCAACATGGGTTGGTAAAATCCATCGATGGTCTTCAATACATTGATAAGGTGATTGAGATTGATCAAAGCCCTATTGGCCGAACACCTAGATCTAATCCAGCTACCTACACAGGTGTGTTTACCCCCATTAGAGAATTGTTTGCTCAGATTCCAGAAGCCAAAGCTCGAGGCTATAAGGTGGGTAGATTTTCATTTAATGTGAAGGGTGGCCGTTGTGAAGGGTGTCAAGGGGATGGCATTATCAAAATTGAAATGCACTTTTTGCCCGATGTATACGTGACATGTGAACAATGCGGAGGTCAGAGATACAACCGAGAAACGTTAGAAGTCGACTACAAAGGAAAATCGATTGCAGACGTTCTAAGTATGACGATTAACGAGGCAGTACTATTTTTTGATAAAATTCCAGCTATTTATGAAAAGTTAGGGCCTCTAAAGAGAGTCGGTCTTGGGTACCTGACTCTGGGTCAGTCTGCAACCACATTGTCGGGCGGGGAGGCTCAACGAATTAAGCTGTCCCGAGAACTTTCAAAGCGATCAACGGGTAAAACCATCTATATATTAGATGAGCCGACAACAGGTCTTCACTTTGAAGATGTTCGAAAGCTGATGGAAGTTTTGCATCAGCTTGTGGAGCAAGGTAATTCGGTTCTGGTGATTGAGCATCATCTCGATGTGATCAAAACTGCAGACTGGATCATTGATCTGGGACCAGAGGGTGGTCATAAAGGTGGCGAAATTGTCGCGGCGGGTTCACCAGAAGATCTTATTTTAGCCCCAAAATCCTACACCGGGCAGTACTTGGCAAAACTGCTAAAATCAGATCGTGAGGATAGAGCTAGGAGTGCATAACGTGTGGGTACGGATTCGTTCATGTATTCAGTGGTCTGTGGGGTTGCCTGTCATGGTATTGTATGTAGGCACTTTTTCTCTACTGAGCCTTTTTATTCCTCACTATAAGATTGATTTTATTTTAAAGATGTTTGCAAAGCATATGGTTTGGATTTCTGGAATAGATCTTCATGTGTTTGGTGCCAACGAGATCGACTGGACGAAGCCATATATAATAGTTTTTAATC
>JAGRAY010000074.1 GCA_020434375.1 Bdellovibrionales bacterium
TGTTTACCCTAAAAAGAAGCCAACTTAAAAATCTTGAGCGTATGGGAGAAAAATCATCTGAGAATCTTATCGATGCTTTAAAGCAAGCCAAAGAAAACGTGACTCTTTCAAAGCTAATGACTGCCCTTGGTATACCTAATGTAGGTGAAGTAGCTGCTCAAAAGATTGCCCAAGCTGTAGGTTCTCTGGATTATTTTTTAAAGATCGATTTCAACAGCAATAACTATGATGAGAGCGATGAAAAATTCGAAAAGCTAGAGGCCATTCATGGCGTGGGTCCAAAAATGACTCGGGCCATAAGAATATTTTTTGAAGATCCAAAAAATAGACAAGTTGTTCAAAAACTTGTGAAAGCAGGATTAAATCCGAAAGCGGTGACTCCAGAGCAAAGCAAGGGGCCATTGGGCGGAAAAATATTTTGTATCACGGGGACACTTTCAAAATCACGTGAAGAAATTAAACAGGACATTTTGAATGCGGGTGGTCAGTACGCCAACACCGTAGGTAAAAATGTTGCATTTCTGGTTGCAGGGGACAATGTTGGGGAAGCAAAGTTAAAAAAAGCTGACAAATATAATACGAAAATAATTTCAGAAGAAGAATTGTATCAAATGCTTTCTCACTCCTAGAGGTTTGTTTACATTCGAAAACAGAATCTTTGAAATCCACTTGGTTTAGCCTTGAGAGATTTATAGAGACTTGTTAGAAGCAAAATAAGATTTAACTTTGTGCTGCGCCATTATTCAGCAGTGCCGAGGTTTGGCCTCTAATTTTTGCAGGTTTTGTTGAGCTTTGGTCGCCAAGGCTTTTGTGCGGTGGCACAACCATTGCTTTTGTAAAGAGAAGAGAGCACTCCAAATAAAAATGTTTTTAATATGATTAGGGGAAATACATGAATAGAAAAATAAAAAGTTTTACAGCATTGATCACAGCTTGCCTTTCGGTTTTGATTGCAGCTTGTGGAAATGGAACAACGGATCTCAAACGAGAGGGCGTTATTTCTATTGATGAAAGTCTTTTGCGAAAGCGAATTCCCTGTCCAGAAGCTCAGACGCCTAGTCGATACGATCAGGTAAGTTCCATAGACGGTGGACAAACGACCTACTATATCTATAATGCGAGTCAACTTGCATCGATCGCAATGCATGCTGATGCTTACTCTCAGCAATTTGTTCAATGTGCACCGATTGATTTGCGTGAATACTATACTTACAAGACGCGGTTCTTTACCATTGGCGGAAATCTACTGGCGTTTGAAGGCCACTATGATGGAAACCACTATCCCATTAAAGGCTTTCGTTTTGATACGGACTTTGCTTATGCACCGAATTTACCAGTGATAAGTGCCGAAGGCCAAACCATTCGTGATTCATTCGATAATATCGGTTTATTTGGAAAAATCGGAGGTTCGGCGGTGATTCAAAATATGATTCTTGAGAACCCTCAAGTTCGTGCAACTGGATACCGAAGATTCATCGGATCTTTTGCGGGAGCTATTGATATGCCTTCCTCAGCGGGTGTTGAGAGCGCAAAAATATCAAAAATTCTTGTGATCAATCCGTATGTTGATGCTGACTATTCAGTAGGCGGTTTTGTGGGACGCGTATATGGCGTTGTGGATGTTACCGATGTCAATATTAAAGGTGGAGAGGTTAGAGGTTTATGGCAAGCGGGTGGAGCTTTCGGTGAAGCTCTGAGAAATACATCTGTTGGTGAAGGGTATGCCACAAAAATAAGTCATGTCTCAACCAGTGCAAATGTCGGCATTAAAACACTTAGCGAGACAGGAAATTCACATCATGGTGGTTTTGTGGGATATGCCGAACGAGTCGTGATCGAGTACTGCTCCGCGACGGGTAATCTAAATCAAATTGATACTTATACCGATCAACGTAGTCCAGTAGCAGGTGGATTTATAGGTACTGTGGCTCACGATGCTCAGATTTCTTGGAGTTATGCTACAGGTAATGTGACTGCAAATCGCGGATACTTAGGTGGATTTGTCGGAAAGGTCGATATTAATCGCGTAAAGCTAAGTAATGTTTATGCAGCAGGTACTATCTTAAATAAAGCTCCGGCAGGAAACGACCGCGCGCTCGCTTCGGGTTTCATCGCTCATGTGAACTATGATTTTGGTCCTGCAAATATCGAATTAAAAAATGTTTATAGTTCGGGAGAAGTTCGAATGCCCAATCATAATGGTAGCGGCGATGCAGGTGCAGGGGGTATTTTTGGACATACCAGACAACAAATGGCCTCTTCTGTTATTCAAGATAGTTTTACGGTTTCAAACATTATCGCACCCGGATTATCTCAGGGGCATATCGGATATGTGATTGGATATCGTTACGACTCAACATTTCCGGCAGTGACAAATTTGTTCAATTATAGTGGCGCTATTTGTCAGGGACAGACCGTATGCAATGAAGTGGGAGCGAATCCGGTGAGTACACTTCAAAGCTTTCACGAACCCACGAGCTCAGTGTTTCAAAACTGGGAATTTGGCCGCCAAAAATGGAATGCCAAATTTGCGATTGTTCAAAATGCAAATGGTTTTGGCATTGAATATGTGGGGCCACCTACGATTCCATACGCGAGATCGCGATATAGCGGCATTATTGGTGGAGATGTCCCGGCTGATCAAAACAACGCAGATTTATAGTTCGTGGTTTTAGATGCCCCATTAAAAATATTGGGAAAAAGTTTCATAGCCGAGAAACTTTTGTTTCGTGAAGGTCAAGTTCGTCTTCATTTGGCCTTGAAATAACAGGGTTTTCTTTAGGGGTCTTGTGGTGTGAATTTTGCTTAACCCTTGAGGTCTATCAAAACTTTAGGAAGCTTTAGGAGTGGTAATGAAGAAAATAAAAATAGCATCATGCTTTGTTTTAACAATGAGTCTTTTGTGGTTCTCTGGTTGCTCGAGTGGGCACGAATCTTCGCAAAGCTTATCTTCATTAAAAGCTCTGGAATCCAAGAGCAAAACGGTAACGTGCAATGAACAGTTGTTACAAGATAGTGGCTTATTTGTTTTAAGTACAAATGCGATCGAATGCAGTGAATGGGCTGCTTTTGGAGACTCTCTATGTGCTCAACGCGCTGAATTGGCAGGATTGGAAGATATTCGTTTAGAATTTTACATGGATCTTAGTCGGACAGGCAGTAAATGTGGCTGCAAATGTGATCGGGAATTGGAAGATCTTCATTTAACGCCCTGTTCTCGAGAGTTACAACACGACCTTGGTAGTTTAGAAGAATGGGCCGATTCCATATTTTATCAGAATGCTATTTTGCTAGAACAGTCAGAGTCGTGTGATCAAAATCACCAAACACAGTGCGAAGCGATAGATGAGCTAACGAATCTAAATCTTACTTTAGGTGTGATTGAATACCACGGAGAAAATTGGTGCGCATGTCAATGTAGTAGTGAAGCTTGTCAGTTTGATCGCCATCCGATGGTGGCGACACAGTATCATGCATTTGGAAATGGCAATGATATTCCATACCGTATTCACACAGGCGCACAACTCTTTAGTATGAGTCGCAATGTCGGTGCACTGGATAAAAACTATGAACTCTGTCGGGATATTGATTTGAGTGATTTTTACGGATCGACAAACGATAGTTCGTACTTTTCAATTGGAAGTGAAACCTATCCTTTTACGGGAAACTTCGAGGGAAACAATCATAGTATTGATCACTTTACGTACGATCAAAATGGTCAGTATTACAGTTATCCTGGTTCAGTTCTAGCCCTGGATATGCCTGGAGAAGTGTTAAGAAATTCAATTAGGAACTTGGGTCTATTTGGCAGATCTCGTGATGCTACCATTCAAAATTTGATTCTGAACAATGTTAGTATTGGGATTGGCTATAGTGGAGAATATACTGGAGGTTTGCTGGGTTATGGTGAGAATTCTATAGTTCGACACGTTACAGTGTCCGGTCATGTCAATAGCGCTAGCTATGGCACTGGGGGTGTCATAGGAGGATTAGTTGGTGATATCGATCACGTCATATCGAACGTCGATGTCAATGGCGGTTTGGAGGAAGTCGGTGGCGTAGTGGGGCATTTGTACGAGGGTTCAATTAATCATGCGATTTCTACAGGGAAAGTTTCTGGCGGAGACGGTGTTGGTGGTATTGCAGGTATTTGTCGTCATATCATTAACGAGAGTCATTCGACAGGCGACGTATTTGGAGGAAATCATAATGTAGGCGGGCTCGTAGGCCTAGGTGGTCTCATTAGTAATAGCTACGCCATTGGAAACGTCTTTGGCAAAGAGTTCGTGGGAGGGCTTGTTGGAAGTATTGAGATAGGAGGAGAAATAAGGCGAAGTTATGCTACGGGCAAAGTCTACGGTACAACGCAGGTAGGCGGTCTTGCCGGAAATGTTCCTGATATCGTCGAAAGTTATGCAACTGGAGATGTCTTCGGTCAAGATATTGTAGGAGGACTTGCTGGAAACGCAGGTACCTTGATCAGAAAAAGCTACGCTACAGGAAATGTCTCAGGGCAAGACTATGTGGGTGGCCTTGCGGGAGGCGTAAATGACAGAATCATTGAAAGCTATGCCACGGGCAATGTGTCGGGTCGTGATAATATTGGAGGTCTCGTCGCATGGGCTGGGTATGCGCTTATCAAAGACAGCTATGCCACGGGCAATGTATCAGGTCGAGATACTGTTGGGGGACTGGTTGGACACAATGTTTATTCGAGTATGTCGATTGAGGCGTCGTTTGCAAGCCAGAGTTCGATTAATGGTGAGAGCAACGTTGGAGCGATTATAGGGCGTGCTGTCAATATCCCAACCATTACGAATACACATTATTGGAGCGGCGTTCAATGTACAATTGCACCTTGCATCGCAAGCAACGGAGAAATTGATCATAATTTTCAAAGTGATTTCTATAATCCTGTCAACGCGCCACTCAATATTTGGGATTTCACAAATGTGTGGCGTATTGACGTAGGCAACGGATATCCCTATTTGGAT
This sequence comes from Bdellovibrionales bacterium, assembly GCA_020434375.1. GTDB lineage: Bacteria > Bdellovibrionota_G > JALEGL01 > JALEGL01 > JAGRAY01 > JAGRAY01. Next base: position 4,995 of record JAGRAY010000074.1, read on the forward strand.
TTATAGTGTTAAACATGAAACATGCCAATCACCTCATTTTATTGATTGCCTTGGCTTGGTTTAGTGGCTCCGGTTTCGCTCAAGACTGCTTCGATGAGCTAGAAGCAGACGCACCTAAACTTGTTTTGCATGCAGAGAACCACAATGACTATCATGGAAAGGCGAATCGTCTTTATCTTTTAAAGGAAGCTCAGGCTGATAAAATAAACTTATTATTTGAGGGGCATCAGTATCCTCGAAATGAGCGAGACCTACACTGGAAACTTGGTATACTTGGCAAGTCACTATCAAGTTTACGAAATATCTCAGGTATTGAAGATCCGCATATGTGGAACTTAGCTGTTCTCGCAATCAACTATTTCGAATTGGTTTCTGGGAAAAGCTTCTTAGAAAACACGACATCAGGTTTTAAAAACTCAACTTCGGAAAATGTTAAGCGAAAGCTATTAGGATATTTTTTTAAAACCCCAACACTAAAATCTACTTTGAAGGATTTAGATTTTTCAAAGGTTCGGTTAGCTTCCAAGTTCTATGAAATCAGCAATGATTCGAGTCTGACGAAAGCTACAACGGATCAGGAGTTGGATGAGTTAATAAAACAAGTGCTCATGAGAAGAACAGATGAACGAAGGTCTGTTCAACCTCCTGTTGATTTGACGGAATTATTAAAAAATATTCTGATTATATGAAATCTCACAATCTTCGTTGCCTGAAAATTTACTAGGTATCGACGACTCGACCAAATCTATTAAACTCAAAACTCAATATTATGAAAGAATGATTCCAAGCGCGTTGTTTGATATCAATGTGAAATCGCGAGATCCCTTTCTTTTGCAAAACATTAGGCGCTATTATTGTGAGCAGTTAGATCAGTCTAAAAAAAGTCCGAAGGATCTCCACGTTATTTTGGGTGCATTTCATGCGGACGGCTTTTACAAAAGGATCAAAAGCCGATGGTCTTCATTCCCTGTCATTATAAGTCACCCGATCGAAACTTCTCAAGAGCAAATCAATAGCTTGACGAACAACCGTCTTTCAAAGTTTAGTGACGATGCGCGAAACTATATGTTTAGTTTCATAAAAAAGATCAAAGTGCCAAAGGATTATTTTGCTTACAATATTGTCATTCAAAACAACAATATTGTTTTTGCATTGGAAAATAAAGCAATGGATTATTTTGATAATCCAGATCAATTCCAAAAGCTTCAGAATGCACGAAAAGAAACACTAAAAGAACTCAATCTTACAGGTGACGATATTGACTATGTGAAATGCACCGTTGATTTTTACTAATGGATTATTATTTTGCTCATTTTATCAAAAATAGGGGCTCACGTGGACTCCTTCTTCGGCTTTACAGCTAGAGCCTTCGCCCCAAAAAGCCCTCTTCGTTTGGAAAAATTGTGGAGGATGTACCCTGGGCATTTGTCCGGGAGGTGCAACTTCGGCCAGCGAAGCTGCAAAAACAAATACTCCGGCCGTAAGTCTAGGCTAATTTATTGCCTTGGCTTGCAGTTGGACGCGAAATGATAAGTTGTTGAAAGTATTATGTTAACCTATGTAAACTAAGGCCTAGAGGCCTTCGGTTTTCATTTTAAAATAATGCATTGCACTAAAATGATTGAAAGTCTTTGCCCTTTATTATATTACTGCGTACGCATGAGGTATTGGGGGAAATATTTATTTGTTTTGGTTTGTTGTCTTGGGTCTGTGTCGGCTTATTCTCAAGAGCACTGGGAATATTTTAAGGCGTATGATGCAGGATACCTGCCGAGGCGTAACAATGCAGTTGATTATAAAGCATTTAAGTTTTACTTGGCTTACAAGCACTATGACGAGCTTTTGGGTAGCTTCAATACATTCATGACTGAATACTTGAAGCTCGTGGGGAATCGCATCTACAGGAATTCTGAGCCTTGGAATCTTGATCAAGACTCGTTAAATCGTAGACAGTACTCAGAACAATTTAATAAGATACTTGATCAAGAATTGACCTATATGGAAAGTCAGCGAAGGCAGCGATCATCTGCAAACACTGATGCATCTCCATTTCCAGAGATAACCGAACGTGAGTTTTTGATCTCGTGTTTATCAACCAAGGTTCATGATATGTTGACTCCTCAAAATTATTTTAAAATATTGAGTGTTTATTTTTCGCACCCGTACTCGAAGGTTCTTTCCAGCGAAGATTTCACAGAAGAAATGTTCTGGGAAGGATTTTGGGATATGACGAAAAGAGCAATCACTTCGGACTCAAAAGTAATACGCCAAACCGCTTATGAATTTTTTTGGCGTCATGATGAGTTGGATTCCACCAACAAATTACTTGAACCATTTCTAAAAAAAGCTTCTGAGTGGAATGTCGACAAAGTGCGAGCTGATCTTATGTTTTTAGACTATGTTTTCGAACAATATATTAACTCTGACTATCATATATCCGACAGGGGTGTTCAATATGTGAATTGGGCTAGAAAACACTTGAATCTTTTGGTTCAACGATCAATAGATGCTAAAAAAGACTATTTTTCACTGGCATTTCGTAGGGTAGCTATTAATGACAACTCGTATTCGACATATATAGACGCTGTCCTAAAGTTAATGGAACTGAATTACGCACAAAATAATGCTTTGCGCAATGATTCTAAGTTCAACGAAGTATTTGTCGGAATCTTTCTGAATAAACTTTGGGGTTATGACATTCGTTCAGATGGGTCCATTGCTTTACCATTTGGAATGCAAAGATATATTAATAACCAAGTTATTTCTTGGATATTAAAGGAAGATTATTTACATGATGCCTTCGAAAAAAACGTTCTAAAACTTCTCTCATCGAATGATGCTTCAATCAACCAGGCATCTTTCACGCTTCGACTTTTATCACAGATAAATCAATTTCCCGAAAACATTTATAAACAATTTATTAATATTCTTGGAGAGCTTTATTCAAATGCGAACTCAAAATCGATGATCGTATCAATGTTTCAAAACGCTACCATTCCCATAGATCATGCATTTCTTTGCCATGTTTATAGAGCTAGGCAATGGAATTTGTGGAGTCCAACATTAATTAATGAATTCAAAAACATGATAGTTACTAACAGTTCTTTTGCTGATGATATGAAGCCAGAATTACAGCTTTTTTTAGCAGTCTTTAAGGGAAACTATTTCGAAAACGATTCGCAACTTCTTCTTGAAAAGTGGTTATATGAAAACGAAAGTCCGATAAAAGGTCAATATTT
>JAGRAY010000075.1 GCA_020434375.1 Bdellovibrionales bacterium
AAAGTAAACCGTGATCATGGTATTTCTGCCCCTGCAGTTTACCGGAATAGGCCGAAAGTGGCATGGCGCCGTAATTTTTCATGATCCGGGTAACAGCATTTGATTCCGAACCCTGACCCAGATTCATGTTACCCCGGTTTTTGACGAAATATTTGGCTCTCTCAACATACTCCCAGTAAACAGTATGCATTTCAGAAAGCTTTACTTTTTGCCCTGTTATCCGGTAAACTTCCGATTCGATGAACGACGTTCCTGCAAAACACCAGCAGGTTCCGGTAGCACCCTGCGAAAGGGGTTTGTTATGCCAAAGCGATGTATAATTTTCAGGATCGGTTGGGAATTCAAGCCCTGTAAAATCCATCGAAGAGTATTGTTTGGCTGGCTCCTCCCTTTGCCCGAATTCCCGAATAGCAGGCTGAATACTATCGTAATAAAAAGAGGGTCCACGCTCCGAATAAATAAAAGTATCAGTTGAAGATCTCTTTTGAGCAACCAGGTTGGATGCGAATGCAATAAAAAGTACAAGGGTTAAAAAGTGTTTCATAATCAGAATTTTTTGAATGAAAGGTTAAAAGTATGAAATGTGCGCTTGTGGACATAATTTGTCATAAGATGAACGGTAATTTAAAATGCTTATAAATAAATACAGCCCATACAATACTACATATCAACATCTTACACAAGTTGGCATAGATATGGTTCAGATCATGATACCAATTTAAACACATAAAAACAATTTATACCATGAAGACACTAACGTTACTCCTGCTGATTCCGGCTACCTTTTGGATTCAGCAAACAACTGCCAGCACTACCCTTGATTTGCCCATCGGAAATGTGTATGAAAATCCGGTTGCAATTTTATCCGAACTCAGCGGAACAAAAACACCTATTTTACTGGGAGATGATAATAATCCCGGTAAGTCAGATGCTACCAACGATAGAGACACCGTTGTGATTGATCTGGCTGAAATTGTGATTACCAGTCCGTTTCCGTCAAATTCAGCCGATTCTATTCTTGAGCAGGTACCTTATCCGGTTTTTGCCCAGGAAGAAGGGCTTGAAGGAGGGGTAATCCTCAGATTTTCTTTTGACCCTGAAGGCAAGATCCACGTGCTCGAATCAAATGCCACCGATTACCGGCTTGAAAACTATGTGATTGGCCGGGTTGAAAATCTTCAACCAAAACGTTGTATGGTTGAAATCGGAAAAGATTATTATATAAAATTCATTTTTAAACTATTATAACTGTATGCCGGTTATGCCTGGATCATGTGGCCATAAATCGCAAGTTTACACCGGCAATGCAAGTTTAAATGAGTCAACATTTCTTTTCTACCCACTATATTCCTCTTCATGATCATTTTCCCCCGGCTGATTGCCGGGGGTTTTCTTTTTTGGTATTTTCGTTGAAAGTTTTATATGTCGTTCACAGTTTATAAATCATCGGCAGGTTCGGGAAAAACCTTCACACTCGTGAAGGAGTACATCAACCTTGTTTTGGCTGATCCTAACAGATACAGGCATATACTTGCCATAACATTTACAAATAAAGCGGCCAACGAAATGAAAGAACGCGTTGGCCATTTGCTCCCATCGTACGGTCAACCACGATGGATTGGAACCTTTCACTCGACTTGTCTAAGAATTCTCAAGGAATTTCATGAAAAACTAGGCTACATTAAAGATTTTTCGATCTATGACGATTCCGACCAGATCTCTTTGCTAAAGAGGGTGATCGCGAATCTCAATCTGGATCCAAAAAAATATTCTCCTAAGCTTGTCCGCTTTCATATTGACCGTGCAAAAAACGAGACCATTGATATTTTGGACTATTTGGAGCATGAGGTGGTCGTAGGCGACACGACCTTAGATATCGTTCAGCATTACCAAAAAGCTCTTTTAGCCAATCAAGCAATGGATTTTGGAGACCTCCTGGGGAAAACCCTTCAACTTTTAAATGAAAATTCCGATGTGCTTCGCACATTACAAAATAGATGGACGCGACTTTTAATCGATGAATATCAAGATACGAACGTCATCCAGAAACTTCTCATTCAAAAACTTGCAGGAAATCAGGGCATTGTTTGTGCGGTCGGAGATGAGGATCAGTCAATCTATGCTTGGCGCGGTGCACGCGTTGAAAACATGCTAACTTTTCCCGATGATTTTTCTGGTGCCGAAATTATTAAACTTGAGCAAAACTATCGATCAACCAAAAGAATTTTGGATGCCGCAAATTCGGTGATTCAAAACAACGCGGGCCGACGGGCAAAAACACTTTGGACAGATAACCCCGAGGGCGATATGATTCTTTTCGATCACGCAGAGGATGACTACGGGGAGTCACGATTTGTATTGGATCAAATTCAAAAAATAACAAACGATCCTCGAAATAAGACGTCTGAAATTGCCATTTTCTATAGAACTCACGTGCAATCTCGCCTTCTTGAAGAAGAGTGCAGAAGGAGAAACCAAAATTACACCGTTCTGGGAGGCACGCGATTCTTTGATCGCATGGAAATTAAAGATACGCTGGCTTACCTGCGATTCACCCTAAACCCTGCCGATAATATTTCGTTTCTTCGAATCGTGAATACCCCCTCCAGAGGGATTGGCAAGCAAACGCTAGAAAACCTAGGACATATTGCCGGTGAAAATGAGCTCTCTATGTTCGACGCCATTTTGAAGATGCCTACCCAAAAAAAGGCAGAAAAAGCGCTCTATAAATTTCATCAGTGGTTTTTTGGTTTTCGCCAAGACATTGAAAACAAAAAGCCTGAAGAAGTCACTGAAGCACTTTTAAAAGAAAGCGGCTATGAAAAAATGCTCGAAAATGAAGGGACGATTGAGGCCGAATCACGCCTGGAAAACCTTCAAGAACTCTTGAGGTCTATGGAAGAGTTTTCTCAAGAAACGCAAGGGACTCTTGGCGAGTATCTCGAGCGGGTTAGCTTAATTTCAGATACCGACCGTATTCAAACGGGCGCGGCACCCATTGTGATGATGACCGTTCACAACTCTAAAGGGCTAGAGTTTGACCATGTGTTCATGGTGGGTATGGAAGAAGGCATTTTTCCTCATCAACGTGCCATAGAAGTTTCTATCCAAGATGAGCTGGAGGAAGAGCGAAGACTTTGCTATGTGGCAATGACGCGAGCACGAAAACAACTCTTCCTGTCTGCTGCGTCTCGAAGGCATCTTTATAAGGGCATTCAAAACAACCCTGTTTCTAGATTTGTAGGCGAAATTCCAGACCAGTATCTTGTGCGTTTCCAGCCCCCCGAATCACGGATTCACCGCAGCCCTAGATCAGGAAGAATGCGAAGCAGAAGAATAGAAGTAGATGAATTTTTCCAAGAAAGTTATGATGAGAGTTATCATGAGAACTATGACCATGAGATCTATGAAGGTTACAGACCAGGCACCACTGTCTCACACCCTGAGTTTGGTGAAGGTACAATTAAAAAATGTGAAGGGAACCCCGGTAACTTAAAAATTACGGTGCATTTCAAAATGCGTGGTCTTAAAAAACTAGCCCTAAACTTCTGTCAAATTGAAATTATTCAAAGATGAACTCCTAAAATAACAAGATGGATCGAGATAAAAAAACTCTGGAAAAAACGCTTCCTCCTTCAGAGAAGGAAACAAAAAAACGTCTTATGGATATAGATTTATCTGAAGTCGAACTGGAAGCACTTGAGCCCTCTTTGAGCAAAAATGATCCGGACCCACCCGCCGGAGAGAATCGTCAAAGAATCATTAAGCAACGCACTGATTCCGTAGTAAGCCAAACACAACCCCCATCTGAACCCATTCAACCTCGCCCCATTAAGCCAGCGCAGAACCTTTCTCAAAATTCTGGATGGACCAATAAAAACACCAACACATCGAAAAGTGGTACGAATGAAAATCTTGGAGGGTTTTTTCACGGCATTCAAACAATGATGTCGGACTTTTTCTCCAGTGACTCTTCAAAAAGCGCAATCAACGAAAACAAGCTTTTACAAGCCGTAGAAACTTTCGGACCTACGATTTTAATTAGCATTATATTTTTCACCTGGGCGATTTATGATCACAGACAAAGACCTCATATTGACGTCGGCACACTCAAGAGCACTATCTTTGTTGAAAGAGCTCTCGATGAGCTCTCAAAAGGACGCAGGTCAAAAGCCAAAAGAATGCTTGGAGAAGCTATCAAAAACACAACGGATCAGGAACAGGCCCAACGCTTACAAAAAATTCTTAAACAAATTCGATAAATTTCAACTCACTTTATTTTCCGCACAAGTTGAATGCCATCCCGAATTGTCAGCAACGTATTTTCAACTCTTTCGTCTTTCGCTATCTTTTCATTTAACGAATGTAAAGCATATGTTTCTTCGTCTTGATCACTGTTTAAGACATTTCCACTCCACAGCATATTATCTAGAAGGATCCATCCACCTTTTGGAATTCGATCAAGTGCAGATTCATAGTAGGCATCATAGTTGAGTTTATCCGCGTCGATAAAAACGAAATCCACTTCTTCTTTTTTGATATTTCTGATTGTTTCAAGAGCAGCACCGTTCTTAACCGTTATTTTGTGGCCAAACGATGCCTTCTTAAAATAGGGTTTTGCAAACTCGATATAGCTCTCATTAATTTCGCAGGTTGTCAGTTTCCCCTTTTCGGTCAAGCCACTGGCCATCCAAAGTGCACTGTAGCCCGAGAACATTCCCACTTCTAAAACATGTTTCGCACCAGACATCATAACCATCAGTTTAAGGAACCGACCTTCTAATTTACCCGTTAACATTTGTGGCATCGACATATGCTCTCGCGTCGCGGCTTCGAGTTCATCAAAGATTGAATCCGTAGAACTTGAATGTTCAACGGCGTAGGATTCGATGGCTTCAGGAACAATACTAATCATTGAATTCTCCTTTCTTTGCTTGTGTTTGTACCACACGTTGGTGTATACCGCACGCCATGAGTCTGAGCTGTGGAATTGTAGGCCTTCCCAATGTAGGAAAATCAACACTATTCAATGCGCTAACTGCTGCAGGCATTGAGGCCTCAAATTACCCCTTTTGTACGATTGAACCAAATGTGGGTATCGTTCCCGTGCCAGATCCCAGGCTTAAAAAACTAGCCGACATCTTCAAGCCGCAGTCAATCGTTCCAGCCACAGTTGAATTTGTAGACATTGCGGGTCTCGTTAAAGGGGCGAGCCAAGGCGAAGGCCTTGGAAACCAATTTTTAGGACACATTAAACAAGTTCAGGCGATTCTTCATATTGTTCGTTGCTTTCAAGACGAAAATGTCGTGCACGTTCACGGACACGTTAATCCACTTCAAGATATTGAAGTCATTCAAACTGAACTCTGCTTAGCTGATCTGGGTACCGTGGCCAAGGCCAAGGACCGCTATGCCAAACAACTGAAAACCGGGAAAAAAGACATTCAAACCAAATTAGATGTTTTTGAAAAGATCGAAAAAGGTTTAGGACAAGGTCTTTCAATTCGAAAGCAAGCTTTGACCTCTGAAGAAGCCATTCATATTCAAGAACTTCATCTTCTAACACAAAAACCAGTGCTTTACGTATGCAATGTTTCTGAAAACGAACTTCACGAAAAAAATAAGTATGTTCAAAGCGTCGAAAATTTTGCATCGTCAGAGAATGCAGATGTCATTGTTATTTCAGCTAAAGTCGAGTCAGAAATTTCTGAACTTACCGAAGATGAACGCGAAGCTTTTTTGAAAGACTTGGGTTTGGAAGAATCTGGTCTAAGCAAAATGATTCGGGCCAGTTATCAGCTTCTAGGACTTCTAACGTTTTTTACAGCAGGGGAAAAAGAGTGTCGTGCTTGGACGATAAAAAGCGGAACTAAAGCTCCTGCGGCCGCAGGAGAAATTCACTCCGATATCGAACGAGGATTTATTTGCGCTGAGATCTACGCGATCGAAGAGCTCTTCAAACATAATACTGAAGCCAATGTGCGCGCCAAAGGTTTGATTCGAACTGAAGGTAAAGCTTATATGATGAATGATGGTGACGTCACACATTTTCGATTTAATGTTTGATCCTTCTTGAATATAGCACGCTCCCTCCGCTTCAAAACACTTCGTTGCTAGAAATTTCCGCTTTCCTTTGCATCAAGCTATAGGGTAAAATTAAGGCGTTAGTGAAAACCAAAGAGAACAGAGCACACCAGCGCGTCGATGTAGCGATCGATATTCATGTGCAATCTAATGACAACTCTATTCCCGCAATTTTAAAAAATCTCTCAAAAGCCGGTGCCGGCATTGAATCAAAAAAGGAACTTGGAGAAAAAAATCAACTCATTGAACTCCTCGTGCCTCTTCCTGGAGATATTCAAGTAACAGTTGTTGCAAAAATTGTTAGAACCGAGATCTCGAACGATAACTTCTTCTACGGACTTCGCTTTGATCAAATAGAAAAAAATACCCAAAAACATTTACTTAGCCTTATCGAAACCTTAGTTAAGAGCAGCCCTAAAGATAGACGTAAATATGCAAGGGTCGCGCGCAGAATTCCGCTTCGCTTCAAACAACTTCATGAACTTGAAGCAATCCTGGAAAATATTTCGTTGGGTGGTATCGCAATGATCACTGAACAACCTCAAACACTGTACGATGAAATTGAAGTATCTATTCCTGATCTAAAGGGCCGAGAATTTTTAATCTTAAGGGGTCGAGTCATTCGTCAGTCACCTATTTTTGAGTTCAAGAATGTATCCTATGAAATTGGCATTGAGTTTAATCAGTTAAACGATATCGAAAAGAACTGTCTTCATGAATTCATTCTTCATATTCTAGAACTAAGAAAGGACTCGTGATGGATTTAAGAGAAAAAAGACAAGACCACCGCGTTGAAATTTCCCATCCTATTAAAATACGTTTTAACGACACGTCTTTTTCTGGAACATTGCAGGATGTCTCTCAAGGAGGTGCTAGAGTTCACATCACACATAATAAAACTTTTCCGAAAGACTCCAAACTAGAGCTGCACATTGATATCCCCAATATGCTTCATTTTACGATTTTTTGCGCTATCAGACGTCAAGATTTGGATAGCGATCACCTAGAACTCGGACTCCAATTTCAATTTTCTCAACCTGATCTCGAACATCAGATTACAATGCTTCTCACATCGCTTTTGGAAAACCGCAATTCTGGAGCCAAAATTGCTCGGCGCCTTCCTATCGAGATCGCCGATCCCGGTGAATTTGAGACCGTGATTGAAAATATCTCTATGGGTGGCATCGCCCTGACCACCACAAAGATGCTAGATTTGTACGAAGACATCGAATTGACGCTTCCTAACCTCAAAGGCGACGATTTTCTGACTCTAAAAGGGCGCGTTGTGCACCAACATCCTATTGATAATACAAGCTATTTTAGAGTTGGCGTAGAGTTCGAAGATCTCGATGATGTCTCCAGGGCCTGCCTTGTAGAGCTCATGCACGAACTTCTTGAATTACGAGCACCTTGAAGGATAACCAAAAGTCAGATATGGGACAGACATCATGAAATTTAATATTGAAACACTCATTCGAGAAGCTCTTTCCGAGAGAAAAATGACGGTGTCTGATTTTGCAAGAGAGCTGGGTGTCAGCCGCGTGACAATTTACAACCTCTTTGAAGGTCAATTTAGTCGAAAACTTCTGCAGCAAGTATCTCGTTACTTTGATATTCCCATCCATATTCTGATGACAGAATCTTCAGAAGAAAATGCAGCTAAGTTCGATCGAAAACTTCTTAAGTCGTATTACGAAAGTCCAAACACGACAAAAACATTAGTAACTCAACTGCTTCACATTAAAGATGATTCGATTCAACCTATAGAAAGACGTCCTAGAATTATGATTGTGGACGATATCAAAGACAATGTAGATCTATTAATTAGAACGTTGAGAAAAGACTTCGATATCATCGATTTTACGGACCCTCGAGAGGCCCTTCAATTTCTAAAAACCGACTCTGTAGATGCCGTGGTCACGGATCAACGAATGCCAGGCATGTCGGGCTCAACCATGCTCTGTCAAATGAATCAATTTAAAAGAGGAATGATCAAGTGCATCGTATCTGGTTATACCGACAAAGATGGTTTCATAGAAGCCATCAACGACGCACATGTAGACGCTTTTTTTGTAAAACCTTTTAAACCATTTGAAATTCGCGACACACTTCAAAAAATGTT
>JAGRAY010000076.1 GCA_020434375.1 Bdellovibrionales bacterium
AAGTACCAATGGCTATTTTCATGTCGATTCCTAGAAGCACCACCAGCATGGGAATGATTAAGAAACCACCGCCGGCACCAACAAAACCCGTCACAAGTCCCATGATAAAAGCCCAAAAGCTTACAAGAACAACGTGCCTATTTTTATCAGAGGACCTTCCTTCTAGAATAAGGGAGCGTCCTCTGATCATTGAAAGTGCAGCCGATATCATGACGATAGCAAAAGTAAAAAGTATGAGTGAATTTTTAGAGAGCTGAAAGGTTGAGGTTTGTATAATGAATTCAGGTAGAGATTGAATGATGAAGCGCCTGGAAATATAGACGCCGCAGAGGGCAGGTAATGCAAAATTGACCGCTGTCTTTGAATCTACAAGATTCTGTCGTTCATATTGAATTGCGCCAAAAAGAGCGATCAGTCCTACTACAAACAGCGAGTAACCTGAGGCTATATGCGCGGGAATCTCAAAAATATAAACAAAAATAGGAACAGCTAAAATGGAACCCCCACCACCCAGGAGTCCTAAAACAGTGCCCATGAGTATGGCCGCGAAATAGCCTACGATAGACATCATTAATTTGAGGTGTTCTTCTTTGAAAACGGAAGTTTCAAATAAATCATTTCATTACTTTCGGCTTCGGGAAAACGTCCCCCATCAATATTAATTTGAATGCTAGGCAATAGCAGCCGAGGCGCTTTAAGCGTTTTGTCTCGATTTTGACGAAATTTAATAAACGCTTCTTGTGTTGTTGAATCTTGAAGCTGCTTATTTGAAGCTTTTTCTTCGCCGATCGTTGTTTCAAATCGAAGCTCTCTTCCGTTGGGCATGTAGTCGTGTCCAACAAATACGCGTGTGGTGTTTGGTAGTTCAAACAGTTTGTCGTGTATTGAATGATAAAGATCTTTCGCGCTTCCCAAAGGAAAGTCACATCGTCCGGTTCCGTAGTCTGGCATGAACAAGGCATCTCCTGTGAAAACCATATCGTCCACTAAGTAAGATACGCAGGCGGGAGTGTGTCCGGGAGTGAATAAGGCTTTAACTGTAAATGAATTGGCTGAAAGTGATTCGCCATCTTGAATCAGGTGATCAAACTGTTCACCATTTGTTTTAAACTTCGAAAGATTGAAAACGTCCTTAAAAACGCTTTGTACTTTCGTGATGTTTTGGCCAATGACCGTTTTGGCATTAGGAAGCCTATTTTTTAGTTCATGGGCGCCGCTGATATGATCTGCATGAGCGTGAGTATCTAATATATAATAAACATTTAATTTCTGATCAGAAATAAATTGAACCACCTCTTCGATCGATTTAAACGAATAGGTAGAATCGTCGGGGTCGTAATTTAAGACGGGGTCAATAATAATAGCATCTTTTGAATTCGCATCGTAAATCACATAGGTTAGTGTAAAGGTTTCCGAATCAAAAAAGTGTTGAACAGTTCGAGTCATATCGCTATCCTTTCGAAGACATCGAAATAGAAGAGTCTTTATTCCATGGACATTTCGCAAGAAGCATTCCCATGCCACAGGTGTTTGTCATTGCAGAAAACATGAGCCCGACAGAGATGCCTCCTGACAAAATAAGCCAGAGAGGGCTCCAAACTAAGTTGAGCACAATGCCTGATAGCACCAGCCCTCCCGCAACAAAGCGAACTTGCCTCTCAAGTGACCAAACGCTACTCACTCCTAGGTGCGTATTCAAGCCCGAAGCTTTCCAAGCCTCAAGTCCGCCGTCTATGATGGTTACATTAGAAAATCCTGAGCGTTTTAATTTTTCCGCAGCTTTCTTGGCACGATTTCCGGTCTTGCAAAGCACAAAAAAGTGATGATTTTTGTCAAGGTGGTTCGTTGCCAATCTTTGATCAAAAGAGGAGAGCGGTAAATGAAGTGTCCCCTCAACCGACTCTGCAGTAATTTCTGGGAACTCTCTAACATCAATGATTCTGCAAGTTTCATTTGAAGAAACTTCTTTATGAGCCACTTTAGGCTCTATTATCTTTATGTTTTCAGTTGGCACGATCGCCTCCTTTTCTAGTAGTCGATCACTTTATCTGCTGTTATAAACAAACTCGCAAGATCCTTTTCTGAGGCTATTCTTGCCGGTTTTCTCAGGTTAGAAGCTTTTAACCCTGCAGCGTCTGCACAATGTGGACAAACCCAAACACTCATTCCAGACTTTGTAGCCTCGCTAAAAAGTTTTTCAATGGTTGGGCTTTTTCCCCAATGTAAATCTTGAGGAACTCTTTGATCCGCAAGGCCGACTGCTTCAAGATTTAAAAAAAGAGAGACTTCTACGTCTTTTTGTGTAGCCAATATCTTTCCTAATTTAAGGGCCATGGTTGTGGCATGAAGATCATCTGTGTAGTGCCCCAGCTTAATAACAATTTTTTGTACTTCTTGCTTAGTGGTCGCTTTGTTGGAGTCGCTGGCGCTTGTCAAAATGGGAAAAGCTAATAAAAGGCTAGTTGCTAGCCAGAAAAGTTTGGATCTTTTTGCTTTGTCTTTGGTCATGAGAGTAGCCTCCTTTTTTGTATTATTTATTAATACATAACCTAATGGGAATATAAACAGTTTGAATCTAATGTCAATAGCCTAAGTTGTTTTATATACTTGACATTGATGCATTTAAGTAGATATTTTATATATAACCAAGTATGAATATAAAAAAGAAATCGAGGCATATTAGGCTTTCTGAAAATGCTCTTTTGTTGGTTGCGAGCAGATTTAAGATGCTTGGGGATCCCATGCGACTTTCTATTTTGCAGTGTCTCATGGATGGAGAAAAAAGTGTTGGAGAAATTCAGGGAAGTGTTGAAAGTAGTCAGCCTAATGTGAGTAAGCATTTACGTTTTATGGTTCATGGTGGATTGCTGTCACGTCGGAAAAGCGGTGTGACAGTTTACTATTCAATCTTAGATGAAACCGTTTACGACTTGTGCGAAACAGTTTGTCGAGGCCTTCGAAAAGAATTAGAAAATCAGGTGAAACGTCTTTCCAGAAAAAGACAAAAACCGTTAAAACGAAAATAAAGGAGAAAATAAAATGAAAGCAAATATTGGAAACATAGATCGAATATTCCGATTGGTACTAGGTTTTGGTCTTTTATCACTTTACTTTATTCTCGAAGGTCAAATAAAATATCTAAGTCTCATAGGTTTCATCCCAATTGCAACGGCAATATTGAGGTTTTGTCCACTATACAAAGTGCTAGGCATAAAAACCTGCCATTAAATCAGGGACCTTAAAAACTCTCAATGCTTGACCTTGTTGGTCTCTGATTTTAGATGCAGGAATTGGCGGCGTCTTCTGCGAAATAGTGTGAGGCTGTCGACCGAAGGCGTAGAATTTGATGAATATAGTCAAAGAGTTTGTTGTTGAGATCATCTTGGGATGACAACGATGCTGTAAAAATACGCAGATCTTGGGCTACGAGCATATCCAGTTCGTACTGAATATGTTCTTTGTCCATGGTGAACCAAATGTATTCGCCAAGTGCTCCGAAAATAGCCATCTCTGGAGCCGCAAGGTGGTAACTATAAGGATTATAGTCATTGGATACTTGATCTGAGGCTGGGACACCTAATTTAACCGAACTATTTGTATAATCCGTTTGTAAAATATCAATTTCGCGATATTGTCGATGGGGAAAGTCTTTCATTTGGAAATCTGGAAAATAGAGAAACACTTCGTTTTTATTCATGGATGGAAAAGCCATGTAACCGCCTGGGTAAGCAGTGCGGCCTGTAACGAGAGAACCATTGTTTAAAAGCCTTGAAAGTTCTGATTTTATATAGGGTGAACAGTCGCCAATCAATTCGCTATTGATGATATTTGTTGCTCGAGTTTTAAATGGTTTAGCATTTGCCTTTACAAATTTCATTTGCTTGTACGCTTTGTTGAGAAGTTCCATCTTTCGCGCGTAAATAGTCTTTAGTGAGGGCGTTGTTTCGGATGGAGTAGGAACGTAAGATGAATTTCTTTCATTAATATACGTTTGATTTAGTAGAGTTAATAAGCTTTGAATATTTGCGTGTGATGCTATCTTGTTTAAGTACTCTTGTAGGTGAGGGATTTTTTTTAGACGTGAAGATAGATCTTTAAGAAGTTCGTCATGAAATTCTATTTTGTTGGCGTCACTCGAAGTGTAAGTGACGGGTTCTTTACCTGGAAGCGTATACGTTTTTCTAACAAGGCTTAGAGCATACGGATTGTTTTCTGTTGGGGCAAGACTATAATTGTACTCGACAATTTGACCCAACTGATGGGTGTTTTTAACCCAAGTTTCATTTTTGGACACAAATGAACCGACTCGAGGTTCGATCTCTTGTGGCCAGGCATATCGCTTACCTTTGTCAATTTCGTTAAGGAAGGAGGAGTTTCGAATTTGGGTGATATTCATCGAATTGGCATTGCTGACAAAAAGTGTGAAGTCTTCGCTTAGGTCAGTTGGTAGTGAGGTGTCGAAATATAATTCTAAAGGAGAGGAATATTGGTCATAATCGTCTTTGGCGTAGAGATAGACGAAAAATGTTTTCGCGTATGCAGGCTTGTAGATGGTCGCGCTCTTTTTTCCATCCTCCGACGTAGACCCTCCAACGTATCGGTACTCCAACGTGCCTTTTGTCCGAATTGCGTCATTTAATTTTACGGGCGATGAATAGATTGCATAGGTCAAATCGTTGTCTGGCCACGACAACGTGACATAGTGATCGTTTACCGTGTAGGTGACGTCGCTCACGGGAGACGGTGGAGGTGGCTTTTGCTCGTCATTGGTTTCATCGTCATCGTGAGCATGACATTGATTGTCGCTCGGGGTCCATTTGACGGGATATGATATCGTACATGAAAGATTCTCATTTGTGTCTGTTGTAATGTTCATGGCAATTTCCACTGTTCCAACAATCGTACGGTCAGGATTTATTGTTCCCGAAAAAATTTCTTTGTATATCCCCTCTTTCAGTTCTATGTTTAATGTATTGGTGATGCCGCTCCAGTCATTTTCGAAAAAAATTAAACCATTGGGCACTTTAGCTTCATGAATGAACGCAAATGAACCGTCTCTATTAATGCTACCTTTTGCGTCGGCAGATTTGTCGGATGCGTTATGACAACGGACGGATTGTTCGTTTTGTTCGCAATGAACTAGTTCAATGTTGTCGTCAAGTTGAGGGTCTTCGATTTCAGTTATTGCACTTTCTTGAGATCTCATGAAATCATCACAATCAATCGTAGCATCAGTCGTTTGTTCAAGCTTATACACGCCATCCAGTTTATGGGCGAAAGTCGTTGTTGTCACTGGTACATCAAATTCTGTACTTTCTTGAGTTTCAGGGCTGGCCGGAATTTGTCCATTTCCAGCACTAGTTGATCCTGGGTCATTGCGTGTTGGTTCAGAACGCGGTGACGAAGGAGATTCTGTTTTTTTTGGAGGTTGTTCGAGGGATGGGTCTTTAGGTGGCTCGTATCCACATTCCGGAAGCGCTTTTCCACTGATGAAGTCGCTTTCGTTGCCTGCTTCGTCTGTTGCTGTGACGTAGACGTATTTTGCGGGAGGTACGTTGGTCTGTATGCTGAGCTCCGTTTTTTTCATGACAAAACCTGCTTTGTTTTTAGAAGACATGGCTTCCTTGGCATCACTTTTATCTGAAATGTAGACAGTGTACTTTAGTTTTTCGGCATCGGTAATATTGTCTTTTGAGGCAGACCACGATAGTGAATATTCACATCCGGAGGCTATTTTTGTGGCCGAATCAACCGATGAAACAGAAATGGCATCAGGTTTTTTGCCATCACTCATGTCACATGCCGTAAGAGCTAAAATACCTACAAGGGCGAAGATTCTAGTTTTTAAATATATTGCCATGCGTTATTTGTGTAGCACAAGACAGTGCAGCACATCAAGAAGAATGCATGAAGAGTGCCATCGTAAAAGCTTGTTTTTTCAACAAGTTAAAAAAATGAAAGCATTTTTATGGGAACCCCAGTTCCCAGCTAAAACTCCAAGGCGCTCATATCATTTTTAACTTCTTACTTTGTGTTTTCGTCCGAGTTGTTTCTGGAGTAGGGATCGCCCTGTAGTTCTTTCAAGGTTCTTCACAAATGTTCGACTTCCCATGGGTCTCCCCGTTCTTGTATAGCGACTGATCTTATCTATGTCCTGTTCTTCGATTCCTTTTCTCACATATGATTTCCACAAGCCATACTTTTAAAGCACGTTGAAGGCTTGGTTATAAGCTGGTCTTAATGACCATAAATATGGCACTGTGCGCCACTCCATGGGTATTCCTCTGGAGCTTTCACTAAGCGAGCCATGACTGGATTTAGTTCAACGTAACGTATCGCTCGATAGTTGTGATCTTCATCCATAGGGCACGATGCAAATCGGCCTTGCCACAAGTAACAGCCTGTCCATTGTTCACGTCGATGTATATGAGACTTATATTATCGATGCGTGTCTCCAATCGCACGTGAGAGGATGTTTGGTTCATGCGGAATAGCCACTAACTTGAATGTTTCGATATAGTATTTCAAATTTTAGTTGATACAGCTTAAATTTTGGAAGATTGGCGTATGGCGACTTGGAGCGTAGCGACGGAGCCAGTAGACAACTTCCAAAATTTATCTCGATGTTTCAATCTTTATTTATTTTACGATCGTGAATATCCACAACTTTTGTACCAAAAACAATTGATGATGCAGAAGCGGTGTCAGGCTTTTTGCTATCGTTGGTGAAGAAAAGTGCTAATTTCGCACGCTAGTTATCTAGGTGTAAAGATGATGCGCCTTGATGTATTCAAGAACACTTGGAGGTAGGGGGGCGTTAGGTTTTATAGGCCTTTTTGGTTTTTTTAGAAACCTATGGCGAATGTCTGAGCTTTGAATGTTTGGAATATACATTTGATTATTTTTAGAGGGTCCTCTTGGTACCCATAGGAAACCAAACCGCTTTTCGATTTTTGAAGCTTGAAACCACTTTTTAGTCTGGAGTTTAAGATCTGAACCGACAACGCATTTGAAGACATGCTTTGGAAACATGGTTTGAAGCGTATTGAGAGTAAGAATCGATTTGCCAGGGTTTTCAATTGCTTGGTCAATATCTTTGATTGCAAACAATGGATTAAAGCCGCGAACAAGCAACGAAAGCATTTTTTTGCGGTGCTTATAGGGGGTTAGATTTTTGCCAAATCGATGATGAAAGGCAGGCACAAACCAAATGCGATCTAAGTCATAGGCTTTAAGGGCATAGACCGCCGCAAAGAGATGGCCAAAATGTGGTGGATCAAAACTTCCCCCAAACACCCCAACGCGCAAACGGTGTTTCATAGTGGGACTGCCCTGAAACGCCCAGCAGCCTCTTCAAGTCTCATAGAATCGACTTTCAAGGAACCGTCGCCAGTCCCATAGTCTAAAACGTAATGCCAATACTTACGTACGGTTCAATAAGGTCAGCTTTGTTGGGAATAATGGCATACTCAACGCCTACCGAAGCCGACAGAAAAAGAATCTTTGAGACCGTGAGTCCTCCGCCAAAGATGGTCATGACTTCAGAACTGCTTCCTGGAACGTCATAGTCGATCCAGCCAACGCCCAAGGAGCCAAATGGTGCAAAGATACCGATGGGGGCGCTTACAACACCTTGACCGCGAACCGTGTGACCATCGGGAGCTGTGTTGTGCCCCAACAGACGAAGATACGAGGCCTCTGTCGAGAAAAACGGTAACCATTTATAGCCCAGTGTGCCACCAACGCTATAGTAAGGGTCGTTACCACTGGTGGGAATTGCCACGCCCGCTCTCGGACGCACATAAAAACTGGCTTTGCTGGGTGTCACAAAACCCAAACACATTAAAACGACGCTCAATAGGGTTATACGGTGATATGGGCTTTTCATGAGGCAGACTATACTGCTCTTGGCTTGACTCGACAAGTATTCCCCCTATATACCTTTGTTCAGTGGAAACTGTCCAAATAGCTAAGCCAAGCATTGTTAAAACAGTGACTTTCGGCTGCAAGGTGAACCAAGCTGATACGGCGGCAATGGAATACGCTTTGAGTCAAGCCACTGGGGCGGCAATCAATCGGTCAGAGAATGCCCCCGATCTTATTATTGTTAACACATGTACGGTGACGGCAGCGGCTGATCGGCAGGCTCGTCAGTTGATTCGTCGCATGCATCGACTTC
>JAGRAY010000077.1 GCA_020434375.1 Bdellovibrionales bacterium
GCAGAACAAAGTATGGCGGAGAGAGAGGGATTCGAACCCCCGATACAGTTTCCCGTATAGCGGTTTTCAAGACCGCCGCCTTCAACCACTCGGCCATCTCTCCATTATATAGGGTCCACTCGGCAAGCCTCGCGGAGTCCTCGACTTGGGCAAAGCCCAAGTCTTCACCCTTCATTATATGAGGGTCCGCTCAACAAGTTTCGCGGAGCCCTTGTCACGGGCAAAGCCCGATGACTTCACCCTTCATTATATGAGGGTCCTTGACTCATATCTCTTTTACCGCGTGAGCGGTTGAGGGGGAAGCTTCAGCGGCTTTGCCGATGAAGGGGGCGACGCGAGCCCCTATCATAGGCCCCTCGACTTGGGCTTTGCCCAAGTCTTCACCCTCAGTTATGCGAGGGTTCTTTGCTTACTTCTCTTCTCACCGCGCTGATAGTCAAGTTTCCTTGACTCAGCTTTGCGGAAAGAATTCTATGTATATGGGTTTTGAAATATATAAAGTTTTTTCAGCGACTTCCTATTCCGGTGTTTTATGATAAAAGTGGACCATGTCAAAGGGTACAAAATCATGGCGCTTGATGGATCTTAAATATGGTGTTCGAAGCGGAACAAACCAAATTTTGTCAGATGCTTCTAAAGCGTCTGGAGGCGAGGAGACGGGATTAAACCCTCACGAACTCTTGGAAGGTTCTCTGGCAGCTTGCACTGCCATGACCATGCAAATGTACGCAAATCGCAAGGAGTGGCCTCTCAAAAATGCAAATGTGATTGTAAAAATCTTGGAAGAAGGAAAGCAATCGGTTCTCGAGCGCACTATCGAATTAATCGGGGACCTTTCAAAAGAACAGAAAGATCGATTAATCGAAATTGCCGATAAATGCCCTATTCATAAAATCTTGACAGGGCAAGTAACTATTCATACAAAATCGGTATGATATTAATTCGTCAATCCCAAGACCGTGGACATTTTAATTTCGGTTGGCTCGATACGTTTCACAGTTTTTCATTTGGAGATTATCGGGATCCAGAGCATATGGGATTTAGGAATCTTCGTGTCATTAACGAAGATAAGATTCAACCTGCTAAAGGCTTTGGTACGCACCCTCATAAAAATATGGAAATCATTACCTATGTTACAAAGGGTGAATTGGCTCACAAAGATAGTATGGGAAATGGTTCGAGTATTTTGCCGGGAGAAGTTCAATACATGAGTGCGGGATCTGGCGTGACTCATAGCGAATTTAACAAAAGCAAAGAAGAAACTACGCATCTTTTGCAAATTTGGATTATCCCCGACCGAGAAGACACCGATCCACGTTATAATCAAAAATCTATTTCAAAAGCGCAAAAGAAAAATCGCCTTTATCGCATTGTTGGGCCGGACGGCTCCAATGCTCCCATTGAAATTTATCAAGATGTGACCGTATACGCATCGATTCTTGATGTAGATGTTGAAACATTTCACACTTTTGAATCGAACCGCTATGGCTGGCTACAAGTCGTGAGTGGTTCACTTATATGCAACGGAAAAACTTTAAGAGCCGGTGATGGTGCTTCTATAAGTGATGAGCGCGATGTAAAGTTTAAAGCAACAATTGAGACAGAATTTTTGCTTTTTGACTTGAACTAAAGTTTCCGTTTTCTTCCACTCTTCGTTTGTAAAATAGCTACTAAATGCTCAATATTATTGATTGATTTATACCTCTACGGTTTGAGATAATCAGTAAGTAAAGCAGTACCTCATGAGCAAATCCGCATTTAAAGAACGACGAAGAATTCCTCGCATTCAAAGACGCGCACGGGTTACCTATCTTGTCGATGGTAAAAAAAACGATGGTCTTATTATTAATTTTTCAGAAATGGGCCTGTTTGTTTTAACGAACAGTGCACCCGAGCTGGGATCAGACATTGTCATTCCATTAGACATTCAAGGTAAAAGTGATTTGCAATTGATTGGTCGGATCGTTTGGGTAAAACACAATGTGACAGAACAAGACGCATTTAATTTTGGTTTTGGCGTTGAGTTATCTGCCACACCTCCGGAGTATCTTTCGTTTATTTCAAAAATGTATGATCAACTTTCGAATCGAGCGAAGCTGGCATCAGAACGCTTTGATGTATACCACCGCGTACGCTTTGGCTCAAAAGATGAATTTCTCGTAGAGTACATGGAAAATCTAAGCCGTGGGGGTATGTATCTAGCCACATCGGTTCCTCTAGAGCCTGGTGCCATGATTCGCGCCGAAATTGAAATTGAGGGTATTGGTGAACCTATTCCCATAGAGGGTAAAGTTGCCTACAAACTTGATGCCGACGAAGCATATAAAGTAGGTCGCACAAAGGGCGTTGGCGTTCAGTTCGTAAATTTAAGTTCAAATGCTAAAGCTAAGCTTGATCATTATATTAAAAGACTGGAAACACACCGGCTAAATCCTAAAAGGCGCCTCGTTGATAAAATTCCAAAAGAGGGTTCCTTAACACAATACCTTGTGCCTGAACTTCTGATTCATCTTTACCAAGAAATGGCCACTGGCATTTTACTTCTAGAAAAACAAACGACAAAAAAATTAATTTACTTCAAAAATGGTCAACCTGTTTATGTGGAATCAAATTTGAACACCGAAACACTGGGGCGCTACTTAGTACGACAAGGCACTATTACTTCACAAGATCTTGAGCAATCACTTGAGGATTTGGCTCAAGGCGATGCTCACCACGGTGAAATTATGATTCGTGGAGGCATGATCGATCGTGCAGCACTTATGGAAGCTTTGGTGGGCCACCAAGAAGAGAAAATTAGAAATACATTCTTGTGGTTCGATGGAACCTTTTCATTTGAAAAAACTGAAGATTGGTCGAAAACCATTTCTATTTTACCTCTCCGCCCCTATCATATTTTTTTCCACGGTATTGAAACTTGGTACGATGCTAACTTAATTCAAGCTTGGATGGGTCTTGGTGGTAACACTAAAGTTAATTTAAGTGCTTATGAAAATATTCACTTTGAACTTCCAGACTTAGCAAAAAAAATTATGCTTCATCTTTATACACCCATCGAAATTCGAGAATTGAGTAAGAGTCTTAAGGTGCCTATAAATCGCGTGATTGCTTGGGTGTTTGGTTTTGTACTTTGTGGTTGGGCTAAGTTAGATTTTTCACATGAAGAAAAGCAGATACCTAAACTTCGCCGCGTTGATAAACCAAAGCATGGCCCTGAAATTAGAGAAGCGCTATCGGTACTTCGAAAATGGCTTGATGAAGACTTTAATCGACTACAAAATTTAAACTACTTTGAACTTTTTGGAATCACTCCGGAAAGTAGTGACATTGAACTCACAAAATCATACATGAAGTTAACCTCGCGTTATGGTTCAAAAGAAATCACAGATGTTGAAGATGAAGACTTTAAAAAGAAGATTGATTTGATTCTTTCATGGGTGCAGTTGGGTTACGATACCCTCAGAGATCCTCATTTAAGACAAATGTACCAGAACGAAAAGAAGACAAATAAGCCAAAACCAACTGATCGAAAGGCTCGCATTGATGTCGAACGAATCTTGTTAAGCTCTGTTCGAGAACTCGAAAAAGGTCGCGTCGAATTAGCTATAAAGCAACTTTCAGAAGGTATTGATAAATATTCTGCCTACGAAAACCTCTCGGGTTACCTAGGTTGGTCACTCTTTCTTAAAGATGCGAAAGCCAACTATGCAAAGGCAATAACGATGATTGAACAAGCGATTGCAAACGACCCTTCCGATGCACACCTTCAATATTACCGTGGCGAGTTATGTGTATATCTGAGTGATTGGCCCCGCGCAGAGCATTTTTTCTCTAGTGCGATTAAGCTATTTCCTAATTTTGTGAAAGCGCGAGCGGCGTTAGAAATGGTTCAAGAAAAACTTACCTAGATTGCTTCGCCAAGACCCAACTTTGGCGAAGCGCTATTATACCAATTCATGGCCTCGGGCATCTTTGCTTTTAAATCGTGAATTCGCGTGTCACCAGACGGATGCGTTGACAAAAATTCTGGTGGCGCGCCTCCACCCGCTGCTTTGAAACGCTCCCAAAAACGAACGGCTTCCATAGGATCGTAACCTGCTTTTGCCATGTACTTGAGCCCGACGATATCGGCTTCCGATTCATGACTACGACTAAAGGGCAAAATAACACCCAAAGTAGCTCCTGCTCCAAGTGCTGTCATAATACCCTCTTTATGTTGGGAGTTAGAAAGTCCTGCACTTAAAACTCCTAGAATAATGTTTGTGCCATATTGTTGGCTAATTCTCTGACCCGAGTGGCGAAGAATAGCGTGCGCAACTTCATGCCCCATCACCGCGGCCATACCGGCTTCATTTTTTAAATGTGGCAGAATGCCCGTATAAAAGGCTACCTTGCCTCCGGGCATGCACCAAGCGTTTTGTTCTTTGGATTCAATGATTGTGAATTCCCATTTAAAATCTTTTTGATTAGCCTCTGCTGCAATCTTTTTACCCACACGTTGAATCATAGCGTTGAGCCGTGGGTCTTTATTAATTTTAGATTCTTTGAGAACCTCTTTGTAACCTTCTTCACCAAGCTGAGTTTCTTGAGAGGGTGTGGTGATAATAAAAGCTGATTTACCGGTCTCGGGAATCTTTACGCAACCAGCCATCATCATTGCAGCCATCAAAGTATTAAAAACCAGGGTCTTTTTCATGGGAGTGACTATGCTAAGAAACGCACATAAAGTCAAAAACTGAGCTCGCTTATTTGTGGGTCCTGGTTTGCGGCAAAATAGCTTCGATACGGGATTCCCTTCAGGCCTCGCGCGCTTGCGCGCTCGCCTGTCCTGTCCAACCTGAGAGATAGTTAACAAAATATACCGGAGACATCGTTTACACATAGAAGGCATAGGAGGTGTTCTATGCCATGGAAGGAGTGTAGAGCGATGGATGAGAAGATTAGGTTTATAGGTCGCCATTGCCTCCTTGGTAGAAGGTTTAAGCAAAGCATCTAAATCACTCCGTAAGAATCGCAGTCGGTTTTGTAGGCGGTAGACTTTGACTTGTCTTCGCCAAACCATATTGCGCACTTGACCGACTGAAACACGTAAATAAAACGCGGCTTCTTGTGTGGTCATCCACTTTAACTTGTCAAAGAGCTGTCGATGAGAAGATATCACTTCCATCGGTTGATGCTTATTTTCTACTAAGTTTACTTGGCGTGATAAAGCTTTTATTTCTCTTTTTGTCCCTCGATTTTCATGAGGGTTCAAGTACTCTCCCTACGTTTAGTTGTTACGATATTCATTTACTTTTCTCCTTAATGGATATTTTCTAACTTTATTCCTGTAAAATATGTCCCTCAATCGCCAATCAAAAACCGTGAAAAAACCGAATAAGTCAAATAGTGCTGACTGTGCTGAAAAAATCACTTTCATGATCACCTAGTTTTTTAAGTGATTTTCAAAACTTAGCCATTTTCAGCCTAACGTTTCTCTAGAGTTTGATTTGTGAGTCCCTTGTTAGCGCAGCTGAATCACTTTTGCTCCTTCCGCGGTTTTTCTTTCAAGCCGAATTATTCGATCGTCCTGGCTTACAAAGTTTAGTGTTTGCATCTTTCTCAAAACACTTTGGACATCACAGTAAAAGGTCTTGTGCAATTGTGATTCCCCACATTTCATCAATTCCTGTTCCGTTCTTTTTACGGTTCGCTCAACCACTTTGGTTCCAAAGATGTACAAAATGGCATCGGATTTGTCCTTTACATAATATTCCATGACTTTTTTACGATACCGTCCCGGACTTTTCGGCGTGGCTTCGTATTCCAAGCCACAAATCAAGTCCTCTCCACTTTTTGTCACTCCATTGATGCACAGTTTGCCATCTAAGCGAATGATCAAATGACGAGAGAGAAAGTTTTCCTCATAGTCTTCAGGATTATCCCGGACCAACATGTTTTCCGTTTGATACCAGCGAACATTGGAATAGTGGACCAAAGCACTTCGGATTTCTCCTAAAATGATATCGTGATAGGGCACTTCGCTTTTGAGCTTAGTGCCCTTGAAGTCATCTCCTGTGGGTTTGATGAACTTTCGAAAGGCTTTCCGGCTTGCACTGTAAGCTAAACGCATTTGTTCACCTTCAATCACAACCTTGTAATCCAGCCAACCTGCGTGACGAAGCTTGGCCAAACGTTTGTTAACCGCTGAGAAACTTCGATTCTCAAAAACGTCTCGCCTGATTTGTTTGCCCAAGGCGATTTTGTTCTCAAAGATATACATGAACAGCCGCTGGTCTCGATCGGTAATCACCTTGCTTTTGGCTGGGGTGTTCACAGCGCACCTCCAACAAAGGTTAGATCGAATGATTGGTTTTTATTTTGATTTGGCCTATTAGAAGCCGCTGATCCCGCTATTTTCTGAAGACATTCAGAAATCCCACCAAATATTTTCTATTGATTTACAACACTTACTTGACAAGTATTGCAAATGTACATATATCAATGTACAATAAAGAAAAAAGAGCTTGAGAGAAAGCTTCGAAAGTTAGGGTGGTCTTTACTTCGACAAGGTGGCCGACATGAAATCTGGACCAATGGAAACGTGGAAGAACCGGTTCCCCGGCATCCAGAAATCAACGAGTTACTGGCTAAGAAGATTCTCAAAAAAGCTCAACAACATCCAGGAGAAAAGTAATGGTATTTGAAGGAAAAGTTTGGAAAGAAGGCAAAGATTGGCTCATCGAAGTACCCGCCTTGGACTTACTCACGCAAGGAGCATCACGAAAAAATGCTCTAGAAATGGTTCAAGATGCCATTCGCATGCTGTTGGATAAGAAAAGTTTTACTACGCAAATTGAGCTTGAAAAAGACGGAACATTCACACTCTCAGCCAAAGATATCAATGCCTTATTCTCTTTGTTTCTCAAAAGACAACGAATCAAGCACGGCTTAACCATTCGAGACGTCGCCAAAAAAATGAATTCAAGCTCGCCCACGGCTTATGCACAATACGAGTCTGGAAAAGTTTCTCCCACCATGGCTCAGGCCCAGAAACTTCTCAAAATCGTCGGCGCTGCCAAAGAAGGACTGCAGTTTAAAGTGGCTTAAGTTCATGGCTTGGAAAGAAGTAAATATTAAAGAATTGGCAGAGTCCTTAGACATGGATCTCAATGAAGCCTGAGAGAAGTAAAAGCTCAATGGAAGTATTATTACGAAACGCGCAAGGCTGAGGGCTGGTCTCAAACTAAGCTTGCTAAGGAACTCGGCGTGTCTCAGAGCCGAATTGCCCAGATTGAATCAGGGGTAGGCACATCAAAGATTACTTTTGATGTACTTCTGCAATTCCTCTTGACTCTTGGATGTGTATTCAAGATCGTTGTGAAAAAAGAAGCGGCTTAAAATTCCTAAATTTGGTCATATATATCAGTTTAGTTCATTTTAAATTCATACAACATTTTCGAAGCTAACTATCAAAAAATTTGGATTCATGCTAGCAGGCAGTAATCATGTCAAATTTGTCACCTGGAGAATGGGTCAATGGTCTTCTTCCCATTATTATTGGAATCTATTTCTACTTTCATTTTAGTAAGCGGCAAAAGAAAGTATTGGGCTTTAAAGCTCAATACCTGGGAATTTTCGTAGCCATATTTGGTTTAGGTCAGCTAATAGTCCCTCAGCTAAATGGAAAGAATACTATTACTTCCAAGTTAGTTAATAGGCAAACTTCAGTTTGGTATATTGCAGATATAAATGCAAAAGCCTGCCGCCACTTACCAGAAGTTGACCCTTCAATGCATAGTCTCGAGGATGTAAAGAAAAAGTACTTATGTAAAATAAACAATAAGTTTTCCAAGAACGAAGCTCACCGAGTAAGACTAGATTGCAAAGATTTTTCTTTATTCTTATTAGACGATAAAACCAAGTGTCAGGTTTTTTTAGAAGCAGCACTTAGAACTCTCGATTCCAAGTCCGAGCCTTAAAACCACTATGAAGAGCCAACTCTTAGCCAAAAAGTAGCCAAACTCTGTGATGCTGCGTGTTTTTCTGTGACGGTTTTTACGGAGTGATTCAGCTAAGTTGCTTAAACATTTAGGTTATTATTCTAGCTACTTATGGCTTTTTCGTCTCAGCTTTCAAAATCAAATGGCGGAGAAGGCGGGATTCGAA
>JAGRAY010000078.1 GCA_020434375.1 Bdellovibrionales bacterium
CTGGCTCCGTCGCTACGCTCCAAGTCGCCATACGTCAATCTTCCAAAATTTAAGCAGTATCAACTAAAACTTAAAATGCTATAGATGTCTAAAAGATTGAGTCTGTAGCGTAGCTGATCTTCTTCAAACCGTTTTGTGGTTTAAACATTTTTGTCTTAAGAGGGGTTTCGCTTTGAGAATTCTTCAATGAGCTCTTTTGATTTGGCGTCAATCGATTTTGGTACTTTAATTTGAATGGTTACATACTGGTCGCCTCGTGGACCACTTCTAGAGGCGGTGCCTTTACCTTTCATGCGCAACTTTTGACCGCTTGAAGTGCCAGGGGGTAGCGTTAAAGTGGCAGATCCATCAATGGTAGGAACAGAAACTTCGCCGCCCAAAATAGCTTGGACAACTGAAATTGGAGCGTCAACGTAAATATCACTGCCTTTGCGCACAAATAAATGGTGAGGTTGAACTTGAATCTTCAGATGAGTTGTGCCGGAAGCTGAGGCCAACCTCAGTGTTTGCCCTGATTCAATGCCAGCCGGAATTTTAACGTGTTTTTTCTGGCCTCCTAAAGCAACCTCAACTTCTCCACCTTTGGCGGCTGTTAAAAAATCAACTTCCAAAATATATTGTTGGGGAGGCTTCGCACTAGAACCCTTATAACGTTGACCATAGTTGCCACCGAAAAGGGGTTCAAAAATGTCTTCCAAACCTCCCATATCAAAGTGAAAAGATCCTCCACGACCTCCGCCAAAATTATAAGTTTGATATTGGCCACCGCCACGTTGACCTTTTTGTCCGCCGAACGGATTACCTCTAAAAAATTCTGAAAAATCAAAATCAGATTTAAAGCCTTCTGATCCCATCATGTCATACTGTTTTCGCTTCTTTGGATCACTTAATACAGCATAGGCCTCGGTCACCTCTTTGAATTTATCTTCAGCAGTTTTGTTTCCAGGGTTGACATCTGGGTGATACTTCTTAGCGAGATCGCGATAGGCTTTTTTTAACTCTTTTTCTGACGCGCCTTTTGGAACACCTAAAATGTTGTAATAATCTTTTGATGCCATGTTTATAGTTTCTGTTCTAGAGTCCCTTCTTTATTTTTTTCTGCCAGGTGAATCGCATGTTCGAGAATCATTCGAGATACATTAAGACCCGTGGCAGATTCAATACCTTCCATGCCAGGGGAAGCATTGACCTCAATAATTTTTGGACCCTGGTAAGATTCCAATAGATCTACCCCAGCAATATCTAGGCCCACGATTTTTGATGCCTCGATAGCAGTTCGAGCATACTCAGGGTCCAGTTCCACGGGCGTCGCGATACCACCTCGGTGAATATTTGATCGAAATTCTCCAATTCGAGCTTGTCGTCGCATGGCCGCAATAACCTTATCTCCTACAACAATCACACGAATATCACGACCAATCGATTCTTTAACGCATTCTTGAATCAAAATATCTTGTCCTAGACTCCATAGGGTATCTAACGTGGATTCAAGCGTTCTCATGCTTTCAACCAGCATCACTCCCACGCCTTGGGTACCGCTAATCAGTTTCAAAATAATGGGAAAGCCACCCACACTTTCAATGGCGTCATTTAACCCACTAGGTTGACGGATAATCACCGTTTTCGGAATGTCAATATCATGCCGCGTCATCAATTGAACGCATCGCAGTTTATCTCGAGTGTGTTGAATAGAGCGCGAAGAGTTAAGAACGGGTACACCCATCATTTCAAACTGAGAAACCACTGCCAGCGCGTAGTTTGTAATTGAGGCGCCCATTCTTGGCATGACCATATCGGTTTTTTCAAATTTTTTGCCATTCTTGTAAAGCAATGGAAGCTTACGTCCCAATACAATATCAAAGCAGAGAGGGTCAATAACCTGAAGTTGACACTTCAAATGTTTCGCTTCTTCACGAAACCGTTGGTTTGAGAAATTTGATCGATTACGAGCGAGAATTCGGATGCGCATCATCTAACGCCTTCCAGTCAAAAGATTCAAAAGATAATGTTTCACCTGTTTTTTTAACCCGTTTGACGTCAAATGTATTTTTAGAAAAACTTTTCTTGTAGTTCGCATACAGGCCAATGGCAGTAGAGACTTTTTCAATTAGATTGTCGAGCTTGAGTTCGTTTTCACCAATTTCTTGATGAATGGTTTCAAGCCCCTTTATGATTTCTTTAATATCTTCGTAACTTTGCACAGAAGCTCTCCTTTAAATAACCTAACTTTTACAGACTGGCCTTCTAATACCTCAGATGACTTTTTTAAAATTTGCCCTTGATCTGTTTGCACCACGCTATAACCTCTTTGTAAAATTGCCAAAGGATTTAAAAGAGAAAGGTTGCTCGCCAATTTTTCAAAACGCAATTTTCGCGGAGGTAACCATTTTTGTAGAGTTATTGTCAATATCATTTTTTGACGCGAGAGCCTTTCTCGCGTCACTCTTCTTCTTAAAACGACATTGTTTTTTAATTGCTCGATAAGCGTATCCAATAGCTGCGCTCGCACTCGAATGAAGTGTTTTGGATCTCGAAGTACGGCTGCCTGTGTTAATCGGTAAAGCCTTTGATGAGCCATCTCTCGATAGTGGATAAGTTCTCGCACAATGGCTTTCATGAGCGATAAAAGTTTGCTTTCTAAATCAGCAATATTGGGCACGGCCATTTCGGCAGCTTGTGAGGGTGTTGCAGCCCTTACATCAGCTGTGAAATCCGCAATCGTAAAATCAGTCTGGTGCCCTACGGCCGAAATAATAGGAATTTTAGATTCAAAAATGGCCCGAGCGACCAGTTCCTCATTAAATGGCCAAAGATCTTCGATCGAACCTCCTCCGCGACCCACAATGATTAGCTCCGGTGGGTCTGGCATTTTATTAAAATCTTCAATGGCGGTTCTAATCTCCCCTGCAGCGCTATCCCCTTGAACGCGCACCGGGTAGAGTAAAAGTTTTACATGAGGACACCGCGTTCGAACAACATGAATGATATCGCGCACGACTGCTCCCGTAGCTGAAGTCACGATACCCAAAACTTTTGGAAAGGAAGGCAGTGCTTTTTTGTGTTCTGATAAAAAAAGACCTTCTGCTTCGAGTTTCTTTTTGAGTATTTCAAACTTAAGATAAAGCTCGCCCGTTCCTCCTTCTCGAATATGGTCTACAACGAGTTGGTAATTGCCGCCTTTTTCCCAAAGATCCATACGCCCGTGAACCAAAACCTCCATACCTTCTTTCAGATCAAATTTTAATTTGGCGTTGGCTCCTTTAAAGAAAACACAGTTTAAAACAGCCGATTCATCTTTGAGTCTAAAGTACATATGACCCGATTGATTTCGACCGCGAAAGTTTGAAATCTCGCCTTTCACCCAAAATTTTTCACCCCCAAAACGAGAAACAATAAGATCTTTAATTTCGCGTGTCAGCTCTGAAACTGAAAAAATAGCCTCGTCTATATTATTATTTGTTTTGGCTGTAGCTTCACTCTTGGGTTTTTCTGATTCTTCTTTTAATTTTTGTGCGTACTCAAATAGATCCACAGGTTGTTATTCCTATGCCTCTTGATAGCCTTGGTCAATAGTAAACACTGAAAAGTTAGCGTTTTTTGACTAATTGCGAAACAATGAGGTCCACGAACGAATAAATAAGGAGGAATAATAATGGCAAACAAATTATCTTTGATGGCTCTGACTTTAATCATCCTAGTATCGGGCACAGGTTTTTCTCAATCCACTATTTTTGGAAGTGATGAAACTCAAAATATTCAAGGCTTGCTCATTGGAGGACTGGTAAGAAACGATCCATTTGGTACCAATATGGGCGCCGGTGCAAGATACTGGCATGAGTACTTCGGTGGTGATTTTGCCGCGAGCTTTTACAGTGCAGATCTTGAAGATGACACAGGGGCCACAAGCGAGTTTAGCGTGTTTTCGGTAGGGTTTTCAGCTCTAGCTGGATTTCCGATTCGCCGCTTTAAGCCGCATTTGTCTGTGGGCTACCAATATGATTCTAGCGATATCATTTTTGGCGGAAATATCAGCCAATCAGCCGTTCGCGTAGCATTGGGCGTGGATTTTCTGGCAGGAGAACATTTTGTTTTGGGCGTCGACACACTCGATTTTAGTTATATTTTAGATGCAGACTTCAACAATACCGGTACTTTCTCAGGCAGCCGCTTTGGATTTTTTAATGCACTAAGAGTCTATTATAAATTTTAGAAGCTAAAAGAGAGCGCCTGTTGATCCATACTAAGAACAGCTTAGTAGTGAGCTCAGGTTTTTCATTTCGGCTATTTCATTGCAATAGGAGGAATGCTTCCTTAGAATAAGCCGTGGCCTTTAAACTTGGGCAACTTCTTATTGAAGCCAATCTTATTACTCAAAAGCAACTTGAGTATGGACTTCGTGCGCAACGAACCTATGGTGGAAAGCTTGGCACTAACCTTGTTGAACAGGGTTTTTTATCTGATACGGTTTTAGCTCATTTTCTTTCGCAACAGCTTCGTATGCAAGCGGCTGCCCCGGAAGAATTCGCCGTTATTTCAAAAGAAGCATTGGCCAGTATTCCTGTGGATTTCGCAGCTAGGCATAAGGTTATTCCCCTAAAAATCGACAAGCGCCTTCGAGTGGCCATTTGTGATCCAGCTGTTTTGCAAGAACTGAACGCCATCGGATTCAAAGTAGGCAAAGGCATTCAAGTGGTTATAGCTCCTGAAATTTGGATCGTTGCAGCGCTTGAAAGATATTATGGCGTCATGCGTGAAACCCGCTACATTGCAATTGATCCAATAGATCTTTCAACAGAGTTTAATGTGATTCAGGAAGCCACAGTATTTGATATCAACGCGGTGGCCGGGCGGGGCCAAGAAGATACGCGCTTAACATTTCAAAACTATGTCAAAAAACTCACTCAGGTTGAGTCGGTGAAAGACGTATTCATGCTTTTATTTGACTACCTAAGTGGAGTTGCCACGCGCATGGCCATTTATGGGTTGCGCTCAGGTAAGATTCAAGGGCTTATGCTGCACGGCTTTGCCGTTCATAATCGCCTGTTTTCTGAACTTAAATTAGACTACGAGGCCTCAGGCTTTTTAAAACCAATTTGCGAAGCTAAAAAGCCCTTTATTGGTATTTTGCCCACGCCTAACCCGGATAGATTGCTATTTGAGCCTCTTGGTTTACCAGACACTTGCCGCTTTGGGTTTTTCCCCATTTATTTTGAAAATAAGGCTGTTGCACTGCTCATGGTGGTACCAGAAAATCCAGTCGATAAAATTCGAGACGAAAAAAGTCGCATTATTCAAAACGCAACGCTTAAAGCAGGCTTAGCCATGGAATACATTTCTTCCAGAAAAAAACTCACCGCATTGCACTAGAGTGCCAGGCACTGTTTGCAAAAGGCAAATGGCTAGTCTGTGCATTTTGACGTGAAAGTCCAAAAGTTTTAGATATAGTAAATTAAATATAAGTGTGAAACACCAAAGTAAATTTTGGAAGTTGCCTACTGGCTCCGTCGCTACGCTCCAAGTCGCCATACGTCAATCTTCCAAAATTTAAGCAGTATCAACTAAAACTTAAAATACGCTTAAGTCCAGAGAGATTTATACTTCGCGAGTAAACAGCCATAAAATCATTGTTGACGCAACGGGGCATAGAGTGATACATACAGAGCTATGCAGAGAGAAAGCTGTGACATTCACTGCCCAACTGAGACAAATAGGCACCACCCTTGTCACTTTAAGATATTGAAATTATTATATAAAAATATCAATCTCGCTGGTACGACAGTTGCTTTAAATCTGTGTAAGGAATATGAAAAGAGGACAAGGCAATGAATAAATTCAGTTTCACAGCATTAAGCCTAGTTTTGCTATTGGCCACAGGGTGTTTTGACGATTCCCGACAAAACAAGGGTTTGAATGGAAAAACCCAGCAAGGTCTACGTGGCGACCCAGATCGATTCAACGGCAATGGTAATGATGACGACTACACCGCCAACACAGGAGGCCCCTTCGGCCCAGGTAACACAGGCTACGGCAATGGTGATCGAACGGGAGATGGTATGTCAGCTGAGGCTCGAAAAAAAGCCGCGGAGCTCGAAGCAGCAAAGAGAGAGCGAGATCAAGCTCGCAGAGATCGCGTGGTTATCAGCTCACTCAAAGAAGCCTACAGGGATATCGTTCCAGCAGACGAGAGATCTGTAAGCGACGAATCAACCTT
Organism: Bdellovibrionales bacterium; assembly: GCA_020434375.1. Taxonomy (GTDB): domain Bacteria; phylum Bdellovibrionota_G; class JALEGL01; order JALEGL01; family JAGRAY01; genus JAGRAY01. Next base: position 6,212 of record JAGRAY010000078.1, read on the forward strand.
GTGGCAATCAAAGTGTTTAGAAAGCAATCCTGTTATCGATCCTGAAGCGACTCCAAATTCAGACACAGATCGAGTTGGAGACGCCTGTGAGGGTGTTAATCAGATGACGCAAACTATTCACAATGGTTGGATCGCTACAATCATGGTGATGGATGCCGATATTCTCCTAAAAATGATCAAAATTAAGATTCAAGATCTCATTAAAAGAGCGCAAAATTCAAACAATCCTGATGCCGCTATGGATCGTCAAACAGCTTCAGATGCCCAAAAGGAGCTTCAACGTTTTGGTGGGACGGGAAATAAAGTAGAAAATGTTGTGAATGGTACTTCAGACTTAGACCGCCTGGTTGGCCTGTGGCTAACATTGGGGAAACAGTACTACAAATCAGATCTAGCTATTTATAAAGAACTTTATGCCAGACTAAGAGATCCGAAGCAAGGCGGTGGTGACCCTGACCGCGGAAGCAAATTGTTTTTAAACCCCAATCAACATCCTAATGATCTGCTTCAACGGTCTGATCTTATTGCTTTCAGTGGGGATGTTAATCAACCCTTCGCAGTTTTAGAAGGTGGTTACGAAAATGGTGAGCAAGTATTTGTTGCGTGGGATAAGCATTTAAGTGCCTCACCGATTTCAATTCGAGATTTTGGTGGTGCAGGTAGTAGCATGGCTACCGTTGAAAATACCAAAAACAAGGCCATCATTGCTATTTATGAAGGCTTTGCAGAGCGAGACTTTGATATTGCACTTATGAATGTGACACCTCAAGGTGCCGGCGCTATTGGTCAGTCGTTACCCATGGAAGGTCTTGCAGCCTTTTATGCCGGAGGAAACTTAGTGGCATACAGTGCAAGTGTTGGAAGTGGTTTGGGTACCATTAATGCCTTTTTGGGCAAATCACGTTCGCTAAAGATAAACCAAGAAAACGCACTGGTAGAAGGTAATATTAGAAGAAACTCACCAATGGCAGCTATCTTTATCAATCTTGAAAAAGCCCCAACGGTTCCAATTAACTTTTTTGCGCAGTTATCTAAAACGCCGGAAGATGTAAAGCAATACGAAGCGCTTCCCTTGCATGTTTCCAGGCTCTGTCCATACTCAGCCCAAGACGCCCAAAGACTTATTCCTTCGCTTCAGTACCAAACAGACGAGCGAGCAAACCGCCTTATTACTTTTGAAGCATTAAATTACTGTCCTGGTTATAATGATTATTTGAAAAAGCCTTGCGCACCGACTACCCCAGGCAAAGAATCGGATTCGCCGTGTGCCATTAAAAATGCGATTTCAGCTGCAGACGCTCAGTTAAACCAGTACGACCAAAGAATTGAAGAGGATCGGCTAACGGCAGACAAAATGGATCTTCGAGGCGATGTAGCGAGGTTGAAAAGTCAGATAGAAAAGTTTTTAGAAACCGATAATCTTACAGGAACAGAAGCAAGTGGTTTGGACCAAATGGTAACGGATTTAGATGATATATCTACTGATGCTACCGCCGCCGATTCAGACCAAATACTCGTTCTTAAAGGTCGGCTCGCTACCTTAAAGAACACATTTAAAGATGCAAAAAAACAGATTAATAAAAGACTAAATGCAGACGCAAACTAGTTGGGTCCCGGGCCGTACGACTGGTTCGTAATTATTGTTTAGGCTCCGTGAGCCAGGCGTACGAACCACAACCTCAAACAAGATTTCTTAAAAATAATCGTGCGGGTAAAAATATGATGCCTTGTTGGTTTACTGTGTGTTTGTTCCCTGTGGCAGAGAGTTGAATGGCTTTTACCTTTGGGAATTTTGCTTTGAGATATAGTAAATTAAACAAAGGTTGAAACACCGAGATAAATTTTGGAAGTTGTCTACTGGCTCCGTCGCTACGCTCCAAGTCGCCATACGACAA
>JAGRAY010000079.1 GCA_020434375.1 Bdellovibrionales bacterium
TAATGTTAAGTATTGCATGCATTCCAGTCTCTGTTCTAGAGATTAGAAAATACTTTAAGTAAGAAAAGCTGATTTAGATCATTTTGCCTTGTTGTCATTCGTGCTAGGTAACAAGTCGGAGGTTTAAAAATGAAGGAACAACTAAAAAAAGAATTTACAAATGTGAAGGGTGATACAGCTCAGTTGATGGGTGATCTTGCATCAGTTGTTTTCACATTAATTGATATTGTTAAAACTGAAACAGGCGAAAAAAAAGAAAAATTAACCAAAGATTTAGAAGATAAGGTTTTTCAACTTCGAAGAGGTGTTGAAATTGCCAAGGAAAGAAGTGCTGAGACGAAACAGCAAATAGAGAAAAATGTGTCGGAGCATCCATGGACAAGTGTGGCTTCGGCGTTTGGCGTTGGTTTACTTGTGGGAGGTTTACTCCTTAGAAAAAAGTAATGAAATATTTTTGGTTGCTGCTTCCCATTTTAGCAGAACTTGGCACATCGAGAAGAAACAACCCCCTCAAATGGCTCTTTGTTGTGCTTTGTATCATGGGCCTGTTAATGGCTATTCTTCCCATGGCAATGGTGGGTGTTGGTTTAATACTTTGGCCATTGTTTGATGTGATCCGTCTAAGCTTTGGGCCCTATGTTGCGAGCGTGATGGTTGGTCTAACGCTATGTGTAAGCACACTTCTTATGTTTATGGGTGCGAAAAAATATGTTCAAAAACGATGATCATGAGCTTGGTGGGGTACTATTTGATTGGATCACCTTCATCGTCAGGAAGAAGTACGCATAAGTTACGTGTGAGGTAGCTCAATACCACCCTGAAAGACTGCCCCTTGACGAATGAACAGGGGTGTTTATAGTTGCATTATGAAAGAGATGGAGTTGACTATTACACTAGAACATACCATGCGAGAGATTGCTAAGTTTCACTTTATCCTGGCCGAGGGGAGAAAAGGCAATCATCTTTTGTTTACACCAGAAATGATTCGGCATGCTTTTTCCAAAAAGCAAGAAGACGTCTTTGGCATTTTTAAAGATAAGATTGACGAAATCAATAAAGTTTTAAACCATACATTTTCGCTCCAAAGTTTTGAGAAGAAAACCGAGTATATTCAAAGTCTTCCTGAAGACATTCAATCTGCGCTCATTGTAGGTTATTTTCAACTCCTAGAAAGCCATATAGACGGCCAAATGGTTGAAGGGCAAATAGCTGGTCCAACTAATCCGACAATTCACTAAGCAGTTTTAGCAAAAATTGGTTGATTTTCTGAACAAGCTCACTTTTTGTTCCGCTGTTTTTGATGACGTAGTCTGAAAACTCAATTTTCTTTTTGTTGGTCCACTGACTTTCAATCATTTTTTTGGCAAGTGAAGTGGAAATGCCATCTCTTTTTACCAGACGTGATAATTGCATGGTTTTGGGACAGATGACGCTGACAACCTTGTCGAATCGATACTGTGATTTAGTCTCGAAAAGCAGAGGAACCACCACGAAAATAAATGGGTGGTTTGGGCCTAGCAGCTTGAGATGTCTTTGAACGGCTTTCCAAATGTAAGGATGAAGTAATTTTTCGATCCACTGGCGGTTCTTGGTATCGCTAAAAACAAGTTGACGAATTTTTCTGCGATCGAGGGTTTTCCACTTGGAAAGAATTTTTTTTTGTATGCTGGAGTGAGCATAGACCTCTCGAGCGAGTTCGTCAGTGTCGATAACTTCAAAGCCTTTTTTTACTAAATAGTTGGAAACCAACGTTTTTCCGCTGGCAATGCCACCTGTGATGCCGATAAGTTGAGTTTTCCTCATTTTTGCATACATTGTGTCTCTATGTCGGATATAGCGATTGTTGTTTTTCCTGGGTCCAATTGTGATCGGGATGCTATGTATGCTTTTTCTCATTTGCTTCAAAGAAAGACAGTCTTTCATTGGTACGACGAACCCCTTAAAAAAGAAACGAAGCTCGTTGTTCTTCCAGGGGGCTTTTCTTACGGAGACTACCTTCGAGCGGGAGCAATCGCAAGATTCTCGTCGGCCATTGGGAGTTTACCAGAATACCTAGATGGCGGCGGAAAGGTGCTTGGTATTTGCAACGGATTTCAGATATTGGTTGAAGCCAATCTTCTTCCCGGACTTTTGCTAAAAAATGCCAGTCTTAAGTTTCAATGCCAATCTGTTTTTGTTCGTCTTGAAACAACTGACACACCATTTCTGCAAGGTGGACAAATAGGAGACATTTATCAAATGCCTATTGCGCACTCAGAAGGTCGATATGTCGTAAGCGAAAATAATAAGACAGAGTTCATCAACAGCCATCAAATCGTTTTAAAGTATTGCGATGCAGAGGGGGTTGTCAGTGATGATACAAACGCCAACGGATCTGAGTTGTCAATTGCAGGGGTAGTCAACAAGCAGGGAAATGTTTTTGGACTCATGCCTCACCCTGAACGTGCATGCGAAAAGCTTGTAGGCAGTGATGACGGTCTTCGTTTTTTAAAAATGATTCATCGAGCGTTGTAGTGGATCAAACCTTAGATGATCTGATCAGTCAAATGACAAATGGTGATCGTCGAGCACTTTCTCGGTTACTCACGATTGTTGAAAAGCAAGACGAAGACGCGTTCACGGTTTTAAAACAGATTTGGTCAAAATCGAAACGAGGATTCGCCATTGGTATTACGGGCCCTGCAGGTGCGGGAAAAAGTTCTCTTATCGATCAAATGATTCGGCGGCTTCGCGACAAAAATTTTAAAGTCGGTGTCATTGCAGTGGATCCATCGAGCCCATTTTCGGGAGGCGCTGTTTTAGGAGACAGAATTCGCATGCAACGTCACAGTCAAGATCCAGATGTTTTTATTCGAAGTGTTGGAAGCCATGGCAAAAGTGGAGGTATTTCATTTGCGACGCGAGCACTTGTGCAACTCATGAAAGCGTATGGTTGTGACTATATCATTATCGAAACAGTCGGCGCTGGTCAGAGCGAAGTCGAGGTTATGAATATAGTCGATACGACACTTGTTCTTTTGATGCCAGAGGCAGGCGACTCCGTGCAAGCGCTCAAAGCAGGCATTTTAGAAATTGCTGATCTTTATGTGGTCAATAAGAAAGACCGACCTGGTGCTGAGAGGGTTGTTCAAGATATTCGTGCGATGCTTTCTCTGGTTCCAAACGAGAATCCCTGGAATCCACCGGTGTTTCAAACTGATTCAGTCAGTGGCGAAGGCGTTGACGATGTTTTAGAGGGCGTTTTTTCTCACCGTCAATTTTTGGGAAGTCACCCATCTTTAAAAATTGAACACGCACGTCGATGGAAGGAAATGATAGATCTAGCTCAGGCAAAGTTTATGGCAGTACTGGTTGAGCGTGAAGAACACAATTTTGAACTACGAGAGAAAATTGAAGACTCAAATCTAAATATATATCAATTGCTAGATGACGTTTTAGCTGACGTTGGAGCTGTTCTAGCGGCAAAACGTCCCAAAGCCAAAAGCGGAAAATAAAGGCGATAATAGTCGTATCGTAGATAGAAATGTTTTGGGAATCCCGTTCCTGTCCATTCGGGTTCAATCCAACCCCCTTCTTTCGTTTGCCCTTCTACTAAAAATCGAACACCTTCTTTGATGGCAGGGTGCAACGGGTCTACGCTTGGGCATGCTAGTAATCCGATGAGAGCCCATGCCGTTTGACTTGCTGTGGAGTGCATTTTAACAAATTTGTTTTCGTCGTACGATGCACAAGATTCTCCAAAGCCTCCATCACTGTTTTGTACGCTTAAAAGCCATTTGATAGACTTTTGAACATAAGCTTTGTTCATATTTTCACCAATGGCTGCCAGTCCACTCAGGATCGCACTGGTTCCATAAATATAATTGACGCCCCAGCGGCCAAACCAGGAGCCATCTTTCTTTTGACTTTTCATGACAAATTTGAGCGCACTTTGAATCGGTTTAGATGAAAGATCAAAGCCTGCTACGCCTAAGGCTTCTAGAACGTGACCCGTGACATCTGGTGTGCTTGGATCAAGTAAAGATTTTAAGTCAGCAAAGGGAATTTGATTTAAAATCTCGCGGTTGTTGTCTCTATCAAAAGCTCCCCAGCCTCCATCGTTTCCTTGCATGCCCAAAATCCACTCAATACCTCGATCAATGGATTCAGTTAGTTTAATCGATGTGCCTTGTTTTTCATGAGGAAGAAGTGCCAAAATCGCGAGGGCCGAGTCGTCGATATCTGGATAATGGTCATTTTCATGCTCAAAAGGCCATCCGCCGGGGCGTATTTTTCTGGCCTTAAACCGCCAGTCTCCGCGCACATGTAAAATTTGTTTTTCAAGAAGCCAGTTTACCGCTTTTTGCATCGACGGTTCTGATGGAGGAAGGCCTGCTTCTTGAAGTGCAAATACGGCAATACCTGTGTCCCAAACTGGCGATACCGTTGATTGCATTCGAAAAGACTCCGGCGTGTCTTCTGCAAATGTTCGGAGCATTTCCAAACCACGTTGAATAATTGGATCGCTAAGAAGATAACCACGCAAGTGAAGAGCTACAATGGAGTTAGCCATGGCTGGATATATTCCTCCCCAGTTTCCACTTGGATCTTGATGTTCAATAATCCATCTTTCGGCAAGAGCCAGCGCGGTGCTCCTAAAAGGTTTCACAGGACTTTTTTCGTAAGTGGATAAAACCATTTGAATGAGCTCAAAGGCTTGTTCAAATGGACCTGAGGTTTCCGGAAGTTTTTTGGGTCTAAAAGATGTTTCGAGTTCAGAGATGGACTCATGCTCAGGAATTTTTACGACTGGTTTTTTATGAAAAATGATGAGTAGTGGAATGATCACGGCTCGAGACCAGCTTGAAAATTCATAAATATGGATGGGGGCTTTTCGAGGGAGCAACATGAGTTCTGGGCTAATGACAGGAATCTTTCCCCATGGATATTCTCCAAAAAGGGCTAGATGAATTTTAGTAAAGACGCGTGTGGTTTCAATGCCTCCTTGTTTCAAGATGAGTTTTTTTGCTTTTAAAAGTGCTGGGTGGTCTTCCTGAAGACCACATAATTTTAGTGCGAAGTATGCTTCAACCGTTGCCGAATGTTCAACAGGGCCTTCGTGATAAATGCTCCACCCGCCATTCTCCATTTGCATGTCTAGAATAGTGGCCAAAGCTCTTTGCCTGGTTGACGAGTCCAGAATGCCTAAGAATCGGAGCATCATGATGTACTCAGCAGTAATCGTGACATTGTCGTAGACGCGACCTTCCCAATAACCATGCTCCGTTTGCAGCGAAAGGATGTGGTCCTTCGCGTTCTTTAGTGTGCTCGCCACAGAAGAGCTCATGGTATGGTTTTCAGTAATTTTTTTTGCCGAAAATTTGCGTGAAGGAGGTATACGTTCTTCTGAACTTTTAGACATTGAAAACTGTTTTCGTACGGCCTCGGTTAACTTTTCTATCATCGTGTCACGTCCAAGAGTTGTGGATACTAACAATAAACAACTAAAAAAACACGATTATTTTGTTGCTCAATACGACAATTGTTTCTAACATGGGGCCAAGGCCTAATTTGGAGGCGGGTTCGCAACAATAAAATGTTGATGAGAAAAGTGCTGAAATCTATCGAATTCGTCCTATAGAACAGATTAGGCCTTATTTTACCACGAGATCATCTAATGCTTTGTAGATTTCGATAAGAAAAGGTACAATTGTACACTAGGGATGCTCGAAAATGCCTTACAATCTAGAGTGTTAGTATTAAATCGATCGTTTATGCCCATTCAAATCACGTCGGCAAAACGAGCGTTTTGTATGATTTATCTCGGCATTGCAAAAGCGGTAGATCGAGAATATCAAACCTTTGATTTTGAGTCTTGGGCGCAACTACAGATACGACAAAACGATCAGGCTATTGGAATGATCGGAAAACTGGTGAAAATTCCAAGGGTCATTTTGCTTCAGGTTTATGATCGAATGCCTAAAAAACAAATTCGATTTAGCCGATACAATATTTTTGCAAGAGATAAGAATATTTGCCAGTACTGTGGAAAACGCTTTTTTAGGGTTGATCTCAACTTAGACCACGTGATCCCTCGTTCTCGAGGTGGTGAGACGACTTGGGAAAATATTGTTTGTAGTTGCATTGCTTGTAATAGGAAAAAAGGGGGTAGAACTCCAAAAGAAGCCAGTATGAAATTGGTGAAAATTCCAAAGCGTCCACATTGGACAGAATGTCTTAACCTGAAGCCTAATAGTCCACTTTTGAAAGAATGGCTTCCATTCCTAAATGTTGTAGACTTTTCATATTGGACCGTTGAACTGGAGAAATAAACATGAATTTGATCAAAGATCGCGAAGCAGCAAAAAGATTGGCAAGAGCCATTGCCTCCGATCTTGCCCTTTACAACGAGGCAAAGATACAACAAGGCATCGAGGAAGATAGCTTTTTTCAGATTCTTTCCAAAGAGTTGGAAGAAGGAAGAGCTCACTACGATGGCAAAGTAGATCCAGAACTTAGAAACGAAACAAACTTTTATGACCTAGCTGTTGTGGATATTATTATTAAAAGAAAAGGTCATATCCGATCAAAAATTTGGTGATATGTCGATTGAGCTGATCACCGCTCCTAATTTGACGGCTATTGAGGGGCTTTTGCATGGATTCACAACACGAAAAGGTGGGCACAGTCAGGAATCTTTCGCGGCATTGAATTTGGGCTTTAATACAGGTGATGATGATCAACATGTTGAAGACAATTTACAGACACTTTGTCTTTATCTAGGAATATCTGCTGATCAAATTGCAACTTGCCGGCAAACTCATGGCAGCCAGAGCATAGTTGTCGAATCCGAAACGGATCTGGAGGAATTGTCTGCTATTTCTGCAGATATTATGCTTACTCAGGACAAGAGTCGTTTTTTGATGATGCGCACTGCTGACTGTTTCCCTTTGTTGGTCGTTGATCCTAGGCAAAGAATTATTTCTAATATTCATGCCGGATGGCGAGGTACATTGGCGCGAGTTGTGGTGAGTGCGATAAACATAATGAAGGCAGACTTTGGATGTGACCCTTCTGAACTGCAAGTAGCTATAGGGCCTGGGATTAGTATAAAACATTTTGAAGTATCACTTGGAATAGCTAACTTGTTTAAAGAGGCCGGCTTACTAAATTCGAATAACTTTTCTGAAACCGAGCATAGTGCATATCTCGATCTAGCTTTGATTAACTCGGATCAATTGATTGAAAGTGGTGTAATGTCCAAGCATATTTGGAACTCAAAGCTTTGCACGTATTCTGATCCTGCTCGATTTTATTCGTACCGAAGAGATGGTCAACGCACGGGTCGCATGGCAAGTATTATTGGATGGAAGCCTTGAGTCATCAAAAGCACTATTTGGTTTTTTCAGGGTTGGTTTTCATGTTTTTAATCATGAGCTGCGCCAAAGCTCCTGCTAACCTTCCTGAAGGCAAAATGCATCAAAATAGAGTTGAGCAGAAACAGGAAGAACTTCAGAGACAAATAGAAGAACTCAAGCTTCAAATTAAACTCATGGAGGCAAAGTTAGCGTTAGTTGAAATTCCATCCAAACAAGAGAAAGTATACGAGCAATTGGAGGTTGCTAAGGTAGAAGATGACGAAAAATCGCCCATAAAAATTGAAGCACCTGTTCAATCAGGATTTTTAGGTGTTGGTCAAATCGACAGAACTAATTCCAAGATCGTTCTTAGTAATCAAAACCTCAAAAATCAACAAAAGATTAAAGTAGGCAAATCAAAGTTTAAGGATGATGCTGAAGAGCTTTATACTAAAGCTTTTCAGATGTTTGAGAGTAAAAAGTATGGCGAAAGTATTGAAATGATGCAAATGTTTATTCGTAAATACCCGGAGCATTCGTATGCAGACAACGCTTTTTTTTGGATAGGTGAAAGTAATTTCAGGCAACAGCACTATGATGTAGCGTTGGGCTACTTTTATGAAGTGGAAAAAAAATACCCCAAAGGCAACAAAGTTCCTGATGCATTATTAAAAATAGGAGCAAGTTATCGAGAACTGGGTAAAATGGGGCACGCAAAGAGTGCGTTTGAAAAAACAGTAAAAAAATATC
>JAGRAY010000007.1 GCA_020434375.1 Bdellovibrionales bacterium
TTTGGAAGTTGCCTACTGGCTCCGTCGCTACGCTCCAAGTCGCCATACGGCAGTCTTCCAAAATTTAAGCAGTATCACTAAAACTTAAAATACTATAGTGGGACATGGATGTAGGATTAGGAAAAGTTTAGGCAGCTTTAGTATTTTATATTCTCTAAAAAAGATCATATAAATCAACTGTTTATCTTGTCTGTTGGTTTGGCATGTTAGTTGTAATGATATTGATCATGAAGCAAAGAATTTGGATCAATTATCTTATGGCAACGATATTTATGCTTTTGACTTTCTCTTGTGGATTCGGGGGATCTGAAGTTGCAAGGCCAGTCGTTATGAATCTAAACGCTGATGACGATCATGACGGAATTCTAAATGGACTCGACAATTGCCCCAATACGGTCAACGCAGATCAAATGGATTCGAATAACAATGGCGTTGGCGATGCCTGCGAATACTATGAACCACTTGTAGCGCCTATGTTAGAGGCGCCTGCCTTTGGTAGCGAAGTTGGTTTTAGTTGGACAGATGCCAATTTTGATGAGGACGGATTTAAATTTCAACGCAAAGAACTGGGCGATGCCAACTTCTTCACCCAAGAGATATTGGCGCCTGATACGTTAACGTATAGTGACAATTCTCTAGTTCCGGGGGTCACATATATTTATCGCGTCGTAGTATTTCGAAATAGTGACGACACTGAAGCAGTGTCTAATGAGATTTCGGTCACAACGTCATTGGCCAATAACGTCCCTCCTAGTGGTATTCCCGAAATTCTTTCGGTTCGAAAATTTAATGATAATGGCAATTGTCGTATTGAAATTATTTGGCAAGACAATTCAACCAATGAAAGTAAGTTTCAAATCGAAAGACAGTATTTTTTCGGACTTAACAGTAGCACTGTGACAACGACATTATCTAGATTTAATGAAAGTGCCGTAGAATCTGTAGCAGCAGGATCCGGTGAAGAACGCACATACGTAGACAATATGGGTGGTATTCCCACGAATGCTCAGGGCATTAAATATAGAGTTCGAGCTAGTAATAATTTTGGTCACACTGAATACACTGAATTCATGGGAAACTATGATGGAAGGTGTAACTAAGCAGACAAAACATACTGCGAAGCTGTCGACGATTTTTTAAAAGTGGATTATGTAAGCTTGACAGTCCCACTACCAGCAAATGAATGTTGGCTAACCCTGTGACCGAAATAACTACTGCGACAATTTACCGCATTCCCTGGACTGGGTTTTTGCCATATAAAGCTTCGCATGCCACGAAGTGCCTGCAAAAAAATTAAGCTTTTCGTTATAACCATTGTTCTGGTCAGTTGGCATGTAAGAGCTTGTTCTATTTGTCAGTGTGGAGATGCAACGCTAACAACACTGGGCATGGAAAAACCCTATGCAGGTCGCCTACGTTTCTCTTTGGAGAACAGATTTCGAACCGAGCGCGTTGGAGCCAATACTTCACAGCATGACCTCATAGAAAACAAAATTCTTCTTTCTGGTGCTTTTGCGCCATCTCCTTGGTTGATTTTGGGTGTATCTCAGCCTGTGGAATGGAAACGCTTATCCACACCCAATGGTTCGACCGACGAAGTCTATGGAATTGGAGACTTGACCGTTCACACCAGGGCTTTTTTATGGGGGAATCGCGAAACGCGAGGACGGCATCTTTTAGGTATGATGGCCGGAGTGAGGGCACCGACGGCTCCTCGCCAGAGAGACGCCAGTGGACAGATTTTGAACGCCGATGTTCAACCTGGAACCGGCGGCTGGTATCCAAGTGCAGGTGCTTGGCAAGCTTACTTTAATTTACCTTGGATGGTCTACTCAAGTGTGATGGCTCAATTTAGCACGAAGGGTTGGAATGGTTTTAAAGCGGGAGAAAATATTCTTGTAAATTCTCAAGCTCAGTATCAACTCAACGATCATTGGGCATTTGCATTGGCTTTGAATACGAGGTGGAGTCGAATGGATTCTGAGCAGGGTGTATTGGATTCCAACTCTGGAGGATTCATTGCCTTTGTATCTCCAGGCGTGGTCACAAGTTTTATTAAAGATCTCATTTTTCAAATAAACGTTATGGTGCCAGCTATTTCAAATTTAAATGGTGAGCATCACGAAGGACTAGAAATTAGAGGAGGACTTACCGTTGATTTTTAACAAACAGACAAAAAAAATAGTACTCATTTTAGCAGTTGTTGGTTTTGGTTTTCTGGGATGCAATCAGTCCGATCCAGGTATTAATGTGTCCCTAGGTGTGATTCATCATCGAGCTTCAGGTGCAACTCTTTTTGAAGAAAATGAACCGCGCGTATTTACAACAGACTTAGACTACCAAATCACATTGGAAAAAGCTTATATCGCTTTGGCATCAGCAGAGCTAAGCGGTTGTCATGAAAGCACGCGATTAATGAGACCTGGAATGTTATGGGAAGCTTTTGTGGGAAATGCAATGGCGCATTCGGAAGGTTCCTCAACTAGAATAGGAGTGCCTATTATCAAAAATATTCTCGGAGCCGATATGAGTTTAGTCGAGTGGGGCACGTTTGAGCCGGCACCTGGAAATTACTGTCATCTTTCGTTAACACTCGAGCCCGCTGATAGCGATGCGATGTTTCTTCCTTCTGATATCGATATGGTAGGAAAGACGATTTATCTCTCTGGCTCGTATGTTCCACCTGGAGGAGGCTCAGGTGTGCCCTTCGTCGTGACTTCTTCAGAGTTAAGAACTCAAGAGATACACTTTCATGACGACAACGATCAAGAGGTAGAAGTTACTTATACCGTCGCAGATCCTATGCAACAGTTAACAGTTGGAATGCGGTATGACTATTGGTTCGACCAGGTGGACTTCCAAACCATGAATGCAAGTGGTATTGAGAATCAAGTTTTAACGAATGTCGCCTTGTCAATCCATCAACATCCGTAAAGACAATATATAGTATTTTAAGTTTTAGTTGATACTGCTTAAATTTTTTTTACTGGCTCCGTCGCTACGCTCCAAGTCGCCATACGGCAATCTTCCAAAATTTACTTTGGCGTTTCAACTTATATTAAATTTACTATATTTTACTGAAGCTTGTTTTCCAGGCTTTTAAGAATATGTTGTTCGTCTTGGAAGTTGGTCGCTTGATGAACCCAGTGGTTGTTTTGAAAAACTGAAAGATATTTGAATAGACGCACCGTCGTATTTTCATTTTCTGGTATGACCGTTGCAGCAAAGCGGTAACGGATAAGTGTTTCTCCTCGTTTTTCTCGAATTTCTTTCGTCGACAAAAGACCCTTTTGCGGATCTTCCACATCAAGTTCCATCAGAGCATCGATTTTGAGAAAATGCACAAGAGCACTCCATACTTTTGAATATGGCTTACTAAAGGTGGCCTCAAATGGTTTGTGTTGTGTAATCGATGGCGTCGGCACGGCTCTCTGACCTGAAGATGCACATTGCATAAACACAATAGAGAGACCTAAAATGCCAAAAACCTTTAGGAGTATCTTTCCCCTCAATGACAGCGCTTTAGATAACATCACTATTCCATAATAGTCCCACCTCTTTAAAACACTTCACTTTTGGAAATTTATTTTTTTACGGGTGTAATCCATGATTCGTATTCAGAGAGCTTTCCACGAACCAAATTGCCATATGTGCTTTGAAGTTTTCTTGTGATCGGTCCAGGCGCTTTTGAGCCAATTTGCCGATGGTCGATTTCACGAACAGGGGTAATTTCCGCCGCGGTACCTGTAAAAAATACCTCATCGGCTACGTATAAATCATCGCGCGTTAGAGGCGTTTCAATAACGTCTAGTCCCTCTTTTTTTAAGAGCGTCATGGCGGTTTCGCGGGTAATCCCTCGAAGTACGGATGCTCGAAGCGGCGTATAAATTTTTCCATTTTTTATGGCAAAGATATTCTCTCCGGAACCTTCTGCAACATAGCCCTCGGGGTCGAGCATTAAGGCTTCATCAAATCCTGACAGCACGGCTTCACGTTTTGCAAGTACAGAATTAAAATACTGACCCGTGATTTTGGCTGAAGTCATCGCAATATTTCGATGGTGTCTCATATAACTTGATGTTTTAACTCGAACCCCCTCAGAAACACCCTTTTCGCCCAAATATGCCCCCCAACCATACACAATAATGGAAATATGGACTTGATTGTCAAAAGCCCAGAGTCCCGCGTTTGGTTCTTCACCAATGTAGAGAAGGGGTCTAATATAACCATTTTTGAGTTGACTATCATGAGCCATGGCCACACAAGCTTTTTCTAAATCCGGTTTTGAAAATGGTAGCTTGATTGAAACAATTTTGGCAGATTCCTCAAATCGTTGAATATGATCTTTTAGTCTAAAAATGCCAGGTTCACCACCGCAGTCGTAGAATCGAATGCCTTCAAAAATGCCAACGCCATAGTGTAGAGAGTGGGTTAAAATATGCACTTTAGCATTTTCCCAAGGTACGATTTGACCATCCATCCAAATATGCTTTGTTTTAGCGTACATTAATGGCACCTTCTGAGTTGAAAACTTGTCGAATAGAATCTTCGTAAGGCGCTTTCAAAACACCTTTTTCAGTGATGATAGCCGTAATAAATTTAGCTGGCGTTACGTCAAATGCCGGATTTTTCGCATGAACACCCTTGGGCGCAATTTGCTGGCCAGCAAATTCGAACACCTCATCGAGTTTACGCTCTTCTATAGGAATCTGAGTTCCATTCGAACATTGAATATCAATCGTTGAAAGAGGTGCTGCCACATAAAATGGAATATCATGTGCGTTCGCTAAAACAGCTACGCTATAGGTTCCTATTTTATTTGCTGTGTCACCGTTGGCAGCAATACGGTCGGCACCTACGATGACAGCCTGAATTTCCCCTTTCGCCATAAAATGACCTGCCATATTGTCTGTAATCAGTGTCACGGGAATATTATCTTGAAGAAGTTCCCAAGCGGTCAATCTGGAGCCCTGAAGAAAGGGTCTTGTTTCATCGGCGAATACGTGAAGTTTTTTTTGTTGAGCTATCGCCGAGCGAATCACACCTAGCGCTGTACCATGGCCAGCTGTTGCAAGGGCTCCAGCATTGCAGTGAGTGAGTACATTTCCATTCTCAGGCATGAGGGGCGCTCCATGTTGACCCAACGATTTGCAAATTTCGATATCCTCTCGATGAATTCTAATTGCCTCTTGATACAAAGCCTCACACCAATCCACTGTTGTTTCAAAGTATTTTTGACTCAAATTTTTCAACTTAGCAATCGCCCAAAATAAATTGACAGCCGTTGGCCGCGTGTTGGCAAAACGTTCACAGGCTTTCAAAAACAATAATTGGGCTTCATCTAAAGGGTGACTTTTTAATTCGTGTGCTGCGAGTGCTAATCCCAAAGCAGCAGTGACACCGATGGCCGGAGCACCTCGTACAATCATGGTTTCAATTGACATTGCAACATCTTCAGATTTGTCGAAGGCGTGGTAGAAAGTTTTTCCTGGCAGCAGTTTTTGATCCAGGACCATCACTTTTCCGTTTTTCCAGGTGACAGTTTCAAAGGTCATTTTTTAAGTTCCTCGATGAGCATTGTATTCACCATTGCAGGGTTAGCCTTTCCTTGAGTTGCTTTCATGACTTGACCTACAAGATAACCTAATATTTTTTCTTTTCCAGCTCTAAAGTCGGATACTTGTTTTGGATTATTCTCAATCACTTCCTGAATACATCGATGTAACGTACCTTGATCTGAAATTTGAGTAAGTCCTTTTTCTTTAACGATTTCCTCAGGATTCTGGCCGGTTTTAGCCATATCATCTAAAATGTCTTTTGCGATTTTACCGCTGATTTGCCCCTCGTCGATAAGATTCATCAGTTTACATAAGTGCACTGGGGTGATTTTCATTTGATGAAGAGGTGTTGAAAGTTCATTGCTTAATCTTAAGACATCACCCATGATCAGGTTGCTGAGTGCCTTCGCTTTGGCTGGAGTTTTAGATTCGTCGTACAATGAGAGCGTATGTTCAAAGTAATCTGCGATCTCTTTTTCACTGGTAAGAATTGAAGC
Organism: Bdellovibrionales bacterium; assembly: GCA_020434375.1. Taxonomy (GTDB): domain Bacteria; phylum Bdellovibrionota_G; class JALEGL01; order JALEGL01; family JAGRAY01; genus JAGRAY01. The sequence continues at coordinate 6,056 of JAGRAY010000007.1, forward strand.
ATCATAAGGTGGAAGCTTTAGATCTTTTTGAAACCGTTGAAGCCGTGCATGAGGTAGTTCATCGAGAGAGGATTTGATCGTTTCAATCCACTGAGTGTCCAATTCCAACGGCAGTAAATCTGGATCTGGAAAATATCTATAATCGTGTGCTTCTTCTTTGCTGCGCATGGAGGTGGTGATATTCCTGTCGGGATTCCAAAGCCGGGTTTCCTGTATAATAGTTTTTCCACTTTCTAAAAATTGCACTTGCCTTTCGACTTCGTATTCAATTGCTTTTTGAACATTTTTGAATGAGTTCATGTTTTTTACTTCGACCTTTGTACCTAAAGTTTGTTCTCCAGGTTTTCGAATTGAAATGTTCGCATCACATCGAAGGCTTCCTTCCTCCATGTTTCCATCGCAAACTCCTATATACCGTAGAATAGAGCGTAGTTGTCTTAGGTACTCTGCGGCTTGCTCTGCCGATCGCATATCGGGGTGACTTACGATTTCAATAAGAGGTACACCCGCTCGATTTAAGTCGACGAGACTGCCTTCTTTGTTTTGAAGATTGTCTCCATGGAGAAGTTTACCCGCGTCTTCTTCTACGTGGATTCTTTGTATTCGAACATTTAAAGTTTGATCCGCAATAGTCACTTCTAGTTGACCGTTGAGACAAAGTGGCAGATCAAACTGGGAAATTTGATAGCCTTTGGGAAGATCGGGGTAAAAGTAGTTCTTGCGTGAAAAAACGGAGTGATTTTGTATTTCACAACCTAGTGCGAATCCGGCTTTAATGGCAAACTCAATTGCTTGTATATTCGTTACAGGTAAGGCGCCAGGCATTGCAAGGCACACGGGACACGTAAGCGTATTAGGACTTTGTCCATAAATGTTTTCACAACGACAAAACAATTTTGTTTTTGTTTTAAGTTGTGCATGGACTTCCAAGCCTATGACGGTCTCGTAGTTCATAGCGTGGGAACTCTTTCATGAAAAAGAGTTTCTTGTTCAAAAGAATAAGCCGTTTCAAATAAAGTTTTTTCAGCAAAGGGTTTCCCAATGAGTTGAATACCCATGGGCCTTGAGTCATTGGTAAAGCCACTTGGAATAGAAATTCCTGGTAATCCCGCAATGGGAACAGGAACGGTAAAGGCATCAGACAAATACATATCAAGAGGGTTTTCGTTTTTGCTTCCTAATGGAAATGCAGGGCTCGGCGTTGTAGGCGTTAGAATAACATCGACGTTCTGAAACGCATTCATAAAGTCCTGCCGGATCAGACTGCGAACTTTTTGAGCCTTGAGGTAGAAAGTATCGTAGTAACCTGTACTTAATACAAAGGTTCCCAATAGAATCCTTCTTTTTACTTCCGGACCAAATCCTTCGGAACGAGACTTTGCATAGGTATCTTCGACATTCATGGAGCGTGGGCTTCTTGCTGTAAAACGAATGCCATCATATCGTGCAAGATTCGCAGATGCCTCGGCAGGGGCTAAAACATAGTAGCAAGCAATACCGTAATCAAGATGAGGGAGTGAGACGTCAGTAATCACTGCACCGAGTTTTGCGTAGATCTCGATCGATGCCAATACATTGTCACGAATCAACGGATCAATTCTCTCCGTCAGAAGTTCTCGAGCGAAACCTATTTTTAAACCCTTTAAGTCTCTAACAGAATCTAAGGCCTTGTAAGTGATCTCATTGGGATGCTTTGAAGAAGTTGAATCCATAGGATCATGCCCGCAAAGCGAATCGTAAACCATAGCGTTGTCTTTGACGGTTCTTGTCAGAGGTCCGACTTGGTCCAGAGACGATGCAAAAGCTATAATTCCGTAGCGACTGACGCGGCCGTAAGTAGGTTTAAGCCCAACAACACCACAAAACGCTGCGGGCTGTCGTATTGATCCACCCGTGTCTGTACCCAAAGCTGCCGGAACTAATCTTGCCGCCACGCTGGCTGCAGATCCTCCACTGCTTCCTCCAGGAGCAAAGCCATGTTTCCAAGGGTTGTGAACAGGGCCAAAGGCAGAGTTCTCGTTAGAAGATCCCATGGCAAATTCATCACAATTTGTTTTGCCGACAATAACGGCACCCGCATCCAAAAGTTTTTTTGCGACAGTACTGTGATATGGAGAAACAAAATCTTTTAGAAATTTACTGCCCGCCGTAGCTCCAACATCTTTCATCAAAATATTGTCTTTAAGAGCGATTGGAATACCCGTAAGTGGCAAGACATTATCTTTATTGGCAATTCTTTTGTCCGCAAGTTCAGCAAGTATCAAGGCTTGATCTCGTATCACTGAAATAAAGGTGTTGAGGTTTGAGTTGTACTTTTCTATACGCTGTAAATAGTGTTGCGTGATTTCTACAGAGCTGATGCTACCTTTATCTAGGAGTTCACGGAGTTCTGAAAGCGTCCAATCTTTTGGAGGAGGCATGACTATTTTTCTTCTCCGATCATTCGAGGGACTTTAAAGAAAAAGTCCTGTCGATCTGGAGCATTTTGAAAAACAAGCTCTTGATCCAAAGAAGGCTTTACCTTGTCCTCTGACAGAGGTGTTTTTGTCTCTTCAGAAACAAACTGAGTAGGTTTGATTTGATCTACATTGGCGCTGGCTAGTTTTTCTGTAAATGACAAGATTCGATTAAATTCAGATAGCTTTTGATCGAGTTCAGAATCGTCGATTTCTAGTTGTGCGAGACGCGCAATTTTTTTTATGTCACTTTTTGTGAGAGGTGTCATTTTTCGGTCTCAGAGCTACCATAAAGAGAAAAGCGGAGCCAGTATTATTTATGAGAACGTTGGCACAACTGGGCATAGATGGAGATTTTTAAAAATTCAGCTAATATGCAGTAAAATGAAAAAGGAGGCATAAATGAAGAAGACACTAAGTATACTATTTTTGGGATTGCTCGTTGGATGTGTTGCTAAAAGCAATAGAGTTGGCGTGGATACGGACGAACCGTTTTCGGACACAGAAACATCCAGTAAAGATTTGGTTGTGGTATCCGAGGAAATGGTTCGTTCATTGCTACAGTTGCCCCAGATATCAAAAGCAACTAAACCACCTAGAATCGCATTCTCCGACGTGAAGAATGAGACAAACGAGATTCTGAACAAAAATCTATTTATCGAGAAAATGAGAACATTGCTTTTAAAGAACGCAGCGGGAAAGATGGTTTTTCTTGATCGAGAGATCAGCAGCGATATCGAAAAGGAACGTGCAGCAAAGCGTTCAGGCTCAGTGACATCATCCTCTTCCAAAACAAAATCAGGTGCAGATTTTTTTCTAACCGGAAAACTATCTTCGATAGACAAACAATCTGGCGGAAAACGTTCGACATATACGCGTTATGCATTTCGTCTGACCGATGCTGAAAGCACAGATATATTGTGGGAAGACGAATACGAGGTAAAAAAAGTTGGAAAAGCGGGGCTTTACGATCGTTAAGAATATTCTCTCGATTTTTTTTCTTGGGCTAATTTTTGCGTGCAGTACGCGTATTCCACCAGCAGTTATCGAGGCATACGAGGCCTGCCAGTATGATAAGGCTGCTGCTACCTTAAAGAAGAAAGCAGACCGCCAAGACAAAGATACGGTGCTGTATCAGTTGGCACTTTTATCGACATCTATGCGTTCAGCAGACTGGAACCTGATGGAAAAATCATTTAACGCTGCATCCCAGGTGATGTGGAGTTACGCGGGCAAGGGCAAAGGAACGGCAAGCCTTGCCAGTAGTGAAGCTATCAAAATTTTCAAAGGAGAACCTTTTGAAAAAGCGATGGCTTCAATTTATGGAGGCATTTTGTATTACAATCGAGGAGAGCTCGACAATGCCAGGGCCGCTTTTGCGAAATCACTTTTGGCTATGGCTCAAAAAAAAATTGAAAATCGGCAAGATTTTGCATTGGGATATTTTTTGCAAGCCAAAACATTTCTGAGATTGGGCGATGTTGACAACGCTAAAATTGCTCTTGGCAAAGCTGAAAAAGTTTATCCATATGGAAAGTCGATTTTTGACTTAGATCGTTTAAAGTCAAGTAACGTCATTTTTCTCGTCGAGGTGGGGCAAGGTCCACTCAAAAAAAGAGCAGGCCCTGGTGATAGTTTGGTTGAGTGGCAAAGGAGGTCATATCCAGAGACTTCGGCTGTCATATTTGAAAACCAGCAACCCCTTTTAAATCCTGTCGAGATACTGGACTTAACGGCTCAGGCGCGCTCAAAAGGAAAAACAGGAAAAGACACGGTACAAACTGTAAAAGGTGTGACTCGTGAAGCTGCAACGGCAACAGCTATTATTGCCGCGGGTGAAGCAGCCAAGGGCAATGAAACTGCAGGGTGGGTTGCACTGGGCGCGGGCCTCTTTGCGGCGGCAAATCAGTCTCAAGCAGATGTTCGACAATGGGAATTTTTACCAGATAAGATGCTGGTGTCAGCAAAACATTTGGAACCTGGCCAATATCAGTTTAGGGTGAGGTACGTAGATCATGGACAGAGCGATCTGACAGGCATGGATCAAATGTGGAACTATACGGTAACTAATGATAGTAGTACTATTTTCCTGGTTCCAAGAACAAGGTGTAAGGTAAACCCGTGGATAGGAGGACGTAAATGATGAAACACTTAGTCATAACATTGTTACTTGCTTTGGCGTTTGGTGGTTGTGGCCCCTATGCGCCAACGACAAATACAAAACCACTTCAAGAAAAAGAAAAAATTGTTTTACTCGACTGGCCTCTTAAGAATCTAAACGTAGTTAAGCATTCTGCAAATCGGACCGAATCTGGGCAACTAGCCGTGCAGTTGGAAATGGAAAATGAAAAAGGCAAAGATATTTGGACAGACGTACAGGTGATTTTCAAAGATGCAAACGGAGCTGAAATCGAACGAACCTCATGGGAACCCTTTCTTTTTCATAAGAGAACGGTAAGTTCGTATAAAAAAGTTTCGATGAAAACCGATGCTGCCGATTATCGTATTTTAATTAGAAACGAGCGCTAATAGATCGATCATAATTGGCCCTAAAATAAGAATAAGAGTCACAGGAAAAATCAACCCTAAAAGTGGAACGAGCATTTTGAAAGGCGCTTTTTGTGCCCTCAATTCAAAGTGTTGAAATAGCTCTTGTCTGATTTGAACGGCTTGTTCTTTGAAAACGAAGGAGATGCTAGTTCCATAGACCTCGGACGTTTCAATGGCATTGGCGAGATTTTCAAATGCCGAAATTCTATTTCGTTCATAAAGAAGCTGAAATGCTTCCGTCCGTGATACACCAACATCCATGGTTTTGATGACCCGTTGAAATTCTTGTCTTAGAATATTACTTTCTTTGTCTTGGCACAGTGTGATGAGAGCGCCGTATAAGTCGTTTCCGGCAGACATGATCATAGATAGCAAATCTAGCTCATTTGGCAAAAGGGCAAATAGGTGATCTTTTCTTCCAGACGCCACAATTCTAATCAGCGAAATAGGAATATAGGTTATCAATAACGCTCCGGAGAGTACAAATGCATTTGCTAAGATCAATGCGTAACCCAAAACGATTGGCAGTCCAAGAAAGATCCAAAGAGTATAAAGATCGACCAGATTTTGAAAATCGTACTTGAGCCCCGATTCAATATATTTAGATTCGATATGAGAAGATAACCAAGACTTAAAACGAGCTCTTTGCTTTGAATAAATGGAATCTAGATACTCATGCTTCCCTAAAGCTATGGTGCAAACAATGAGCATCCCAATAAATACGATCACCACGACACCTTGATCTTTGACAATGCTCGAATCCAAAGCATCCCAATAAGCATTGCGAGCAAAGATCCTAAAACAATTGGAACGCCATAAGTTGAATTTAAAAGTGGATTAAAGTGCTCACGGTTAAAAACAAAAAATCCTAGGGCAAGTAATATGGGCATGGTGATTCCTATTCGCGCTTGAATTCGACATTGACTAGTAATCGAATCTAGTTTTTGATGAAACGCCTTTCTTTTTTTAATCAGCTCAATACTGGTTTCCATAAGTTCGGCAAGTGGCGCGCCTGTTTTAATTGACAGTAAAATGCCGGTTGAAAAAAGATCGAGGTCTGGATGCTTATATCGTTGAACCATAGCTTCGAGAGATTTTTGAAAAGAAACGCCCACTCTGATTTGCTTAAACATGAGTTCCAGTTCTTGAGATAGTGGAGGCACGCATTTTGAACATGATATTAATAAGGCTTGTTCAATGCTCTGACCAGACCGAATCATGGAATATATCGATGGGATCCATTGGTGGAATTGAACGATAAATTTTTTCTTGCGGGCTTTTGCGACCAAATACATAAAACTATTTGGTAACAAAATAGCTGTTAATACACCTGCGATCACGATGATAGGGTGGCCCGACCAACAAAAGACGATTATCAAAAAGAGTGAAGCGCCTTTGATAAGGTGCATTAACTGTTGACTGGATACGAACACAAAATGATCCTGGAGCGATTCAGAAACTGCGTGAAGACGACCTTGTTCGATGAAGTTTTCCAATTGCCCCATTTGACGATAGACAGGCCATATGCCCATGTAGAATGCTACGATGAGTGTCAAGCAACCGAGTATGATCAAGCGATATTTCCCAATGACTGCATAAGAATGTGACGCTCAGTTTCACTCAAGTCATCTAAAAATCGAGGTGGAATATGTGTAGATTTAAGTGCGTGATCTTCACCATTTCGACTAAACAAGTCATGCAGTTGTATTGTGTTTTGATCGATACCACATACTTCAGTAACACATTGTATCCATCTGGTTCCGGAACGGGTTCTTCTTATGAATATAATTAAGTCTAGTGCAGCCGAGATCTGTTGACGAATAGCTTGCAACGGCAAGTCGAATCCGGACATTAAAATGAGTGTTTCCAATCTCAGCAAGGCATCTCTGGAAGAGTTGGCGTGAAGCGTTGTTAAGGAGCCTTCGTGTCCGGTGTTCATGGCTTGGAGCATGTCGAGAGTCTCATCGCTTCTGCACTCACCAATAATAATTCGATCGGGTCTCATGCGCAGGGCATTTTTTAATAAGTTTCGAATCGTTATACTTCCTTTCCCCTCAATGTTTTGAGGTCTGGTTTCCAGTGAAATAACATGAGGCTGAGCCAGATTAAGCTCAGCTGCATCTTCGATTGTAATAATACGTTCATTCGGAGGAATAAATGACGAGAGCATGTTGAGCATGGTTGTTTTACCCGTTCCTGTGCCTCCAGCGATTAGAATATTTTTCTTTTTAAGAACACATAGGCCTAAAAAGCGTGCGCATTCTTTACTGAGAGAATTGAGTTCAATCAGTTGTTCAATTGAGTGCAGGTGTTTAGAAAATTTACGTATAGTCACCACTGGGCCATTGAGCGAAATAGGAGGAATAATCGCATTGAACCTTGATCCATCGGGTAGGCGCGCATCAACCATTGGGCTCGACTCATCAACTCTTCTTCCTAGGGGTGATAGAATTCTACCAATCATATTTCTTAGGCTCAGCTCATTCGTGAACTTAAGCGATGTCGGTTGAATCGTTCCGTCTCGTTCTACCAAAATCGATTCAGGCCCATTGACCATAATCTCTGTGACTTCGTCGTCATTAAGTAGACTTTCTATTGGACCTAGACCTACGATTTCATTTAGGAGTTCATATATGAAAAGGTCATCGGTGGACAATTTCGAATAAAGCGAATGTGATGCAATCCGGGTGACAATTATTTGTCGAACTTTGTCTTTAAATTCGTCGTTTTGAAGTTCACTAAGTGCAATTTGTCTCAAACTTAAAAGTTGTGTGATATTTTGATGAATATACTCTTTGGCTTGTTGCTTTAGTTTCATCGCACCTAGTCCATGACAGAAGGTTTAAGAAGTTTAATAGTTTTTTTGTTTAGATCCAGTAGACGGCGTTGCACATGAGATTGTGGTAGCCTAGGTGTAATCGTCATAATAAACTCAGACTCGTTGTCTTGAAACGCGCGGCTCTTGAAAAGTTCTCCAAGAATAGGAATATGCCCTAGAAGAGGAAATTTTCTGACCTGCTTTCTATTTCGTGATTCAAATAGTCCTGCTAAAGCGATGGTATCGTTTAGCTCAAGGTCAACCGAGGTTCTAACATGATGCTCTATAAATCCTGGTAATCCGTCGACGCTAACAGAACCATTGATATCACTGATTTTTGCAAATATATCGAGAGAGACATTTTTAGATCGATCTGTTTTAGCTGTTATTTCGAGGCGGATGCCATAGGACTTAAAGTCTACGGAAGCTGTACGTTCTGAAATGAGTCGAATGGGAATTTCGCCGCCTGCTAAAAACGATGCAGATTGTCCATTTTTACATAGTAGCGTAGGGTTAGACAGAACTTTAGCGATCCCCTTTTCGATTAAAGCGTTCAGTGTAACAGGATTGTCGTGGCTAAGTATAAGCGAAGAAGAACTGCCAGCAGAAAGCAGACTGTATTGACCCTGAGCTGAAAATGATGACGGCCAATTGACACCAATTTGAGATCCGACGTCTTTTCGTACTTCCAAGAATTTTACATCAATTAAAATAGAGTTATCCGATCTGAGTTGATGAGTTAGTTCCACTTCCGCGTTTGGAAAAATTGATTGTGCAATACGTTCAACTTCGAAAATTTGATCTTTGGTTTTAACTTCCCCTGTAACCAAAATACCTCGTTGCTTTTTGAGGATGCTCAATCCTTCAAAGCGATTTTTTAGAAGTTCAGTTTGAATTTGTGCTGCAAGGTAGTCAATAACATGTCTGCTAATGTTGATGCGATTTCGAATAAGAGGGTATTCAAAGAGAAGACTTCGAATCTTGACATAGTCTGCTACTCTATAAATATTCCCCTCAATACTGACGACCCCGTTTGGATAAGTTTTTACAAACGCACCTTGAATATCTTCAAGTGTGGAATCGGCCTCTCGAGACATCTGGACAGACAGGCTAATCACCGAAACTGGTATTGATTGTCTGTGACGTTTTTCATCAATAAGGACGAGTTCGGTGTGACCTTCTTTGAGCCCCTTTAAAATGATTTGATTTTGTTGAGAATCAACACTCACATCGATAAGCTCTGGATGAAGAACGGCAACTTTCTTGATTCCTTCGAGGGGGAATACGCGTTTTTGGCCTGGAGATAGTTCGAGGGTGTCAATAGCGATCGCTGTTTGAAGAATGAAGACTATGAGAAATAAACTACACCGTGAACATTGCATATTTGTGGTGTTCGCAAGTCTAATGCCACCGCTAAGTCGACTATAGACGCTTTGATGACGTTACTCGTTCGAAAATCGAACGCAATCGGTCTCTTAGACCGACCAACAGTAAAATATGCTAATTTGCTTCAGACTGAGGCGACGATGCCAGCTTATTGGGATCCACACCGATATTTTCGAAGGATTTTTTCCATATTTGATTTGGTGGCGTATCAAATATGAGGTTTTCATCGAGAGGTGCAGTGATCCAGCTAGACTGCGCAATTTCAGATTCCAATTGTTTGGGGCCCCAACCGGAGTAACCTAAAAACAATCTGAAGCGTGATCGATTGGGCAGGGTTTGGTGTTCTGTCTGTTTCTCTGTCTGTTTCTCTAATAGATGAATGAGTATTTCTGAGGTGCTACTGATATATAAGTGTTCAGATATTCTTATGGAGTCTTTGGCAAGATCCGTATCTTCATGAATAATGAAGCCGCGATCATTTTGAATTGGACCACCCCAAAAGGCTTGTAAATCATCCAATTGGTCAACATGCTTAGATTTGAAATCTTCCATAAGGTGACTAATGCTTGCACCCAGTGGTCGATTTAAAACAAATCCCATGGCTCCATTTTGACCGAACTCTGAAAGCAAGCTGGTGGTTTGTGAAAAATTGGGATCCTGGAGTTGTGGCATTGAAATGAGAAGACATGGTCCCATTCGGGAGATTTTGGTTGGTTTCATGAGTTATTTATAGATAGAACATTTTAGTCATGTTAGTAAAGAATTGAGAGATTATTTGGAGATGTTAAAGGCAATTCGTATTCATACCAGAAATTTATTTTTAGTACCTCTTCTCGTTTGTATGGCTTCCTGTACGTTGTTTTCAAAAAAGCAAAATCTAGTTGTAGGGTATATTGACGCTTTTTCCGGTACACGAGCGATGTTTGGCGTTTCAACGCGAAGCGGAATTCAAATGGCTATTGACGAGCTAAATGCCCAAGGGGGTCTTCGCGGTCAGAAAATAGATTTAAAAATTTACGATGATGAAGGCATTCCTCAAAAAGCTGAGAAAGTAGCCGGTCAGCTACTAAAAGAACATCCAAATGTTCTTGCCGTTTTGGGTGCGTCCGCGAGTTCGAGGTCGTTGTTAATGGCCCCGATATTTCAGAAACAAGAGATTCCAATGGTGACGTCTTCATCAACTCATCCGAAAGTGACAGCAGCAGGGGATTATATATTTCGTGTCTGTTTTGTAGATACATTCCAAGGTCCCGTAATGGCAGAGTTTTTAATAAAATCTTTAAAAATAAAAAAGGCTGCCATTTTAAGAGACATCAGTACCCAGTATAGTTTGACACTGTCGGAGTTTTTTAAAAAACGCTTTATTCGCACAGGTGGTGAAGTTGTTTCGGATCAAACCTATCAAAGTGGAGATGTTGATTTCGGATCACAACTCAAAGCTCTGAAAAAACATCGACCGCAAGTTGTTTACGTTCCAGGCTATTACAGCGATGTGGGTCGAATCGTATTGCAAGCTAGACAAGAGGGCATAGCGAGCATGTTCGTTGGAGGTGACGGGTGGGATTCTCCAGATCTGTTGAATGTTGTAGAAGATCGCCTAAATGGCGCCTACTTTACCAGCCATTTTAGCCCTGACAATGAGGACCCAACCTATCTTTTATTTAAGAAAAACTATGTGGCACGCTATGGTCGTCCGCCGGATGCTTTTTCTGCTCTGGGTTATGATGCGGCTGGTGTTCTGATAGCAGGCATGAAGAAAACTAAGACATTGTCGCCAAGTGGCATTCGTGATGAAATAGCTAAAACAAAAAATTATTCGGGTGTGACCGGAAAAATATCTCTAGATAAAAATCGCAATGCTATTAAACCAGTCGTGATTTTGAAGATTGAAGACAAGAAAATCAAAATAGTGACCTCGATTACACCTTGAGTCTCTCTCAACGGCTTCGCTATGTTTTCCGCCTTACCAGACTATTATATTGCGCCTTACCAGTCGATAGGTTGTACCGAGCGGTCGGGAATGTACTTGGTGAAAAATTGAAGAAGCGGGTTGTGGTCATTTTTCTTAAATTCTTGTCTTGAAACATAGGCCGTCACTTTCCCATTGGGAGTTCCTTTAAAAAATTCTACGGAGCGCAGAGCCACAAAATTAATGTCGACATCGAAGAGACCTCTGCTTCCAAAACGACCAAATAAATCAACGCCTCGAAAGTCACTGGCAACCAAATGGCCCCTACCATTAGTTTTTACAGCAACAGAAAATTCCTTACCAAAAATTAGCTTTCTTGCATGTTGGCAGAGTCCATTGCGATATAAATGAAAACCTTTATCTTTGTTGAGTGGAATCTCCGTTTTGTTTTGATCAAAAGCGATAGTGTATCTGGGTTCGGTCGCGTGATGCCTTGAAATCGTGGTTAACGAAATATGCTTAGGAATATCCGGATCAGAAAATACTCTTGAAGCCAAAAGTACCTTGATCACGCCCTCAGGTCGAAGTTTTATGGTTTTGCCTAAACCGTCTGGTATGGCGCGGGCCAACACGTAAAGTAACGTGTAAAACTGCTCCATTTTTGTTTTGATAATCGAAGTATTGAAAACTTCATGAATGCGCGTGATGACGGTTTCATTAAGTTCGATCACGTTAACGTCGTCAAGATTCTTAAGATGGGAAATGGCAATGAGGACATCGCTAGGGTCTACCGAAGCGGGCGTTGTAATTGTTCCCTCAACGTGGGGGCAACTTTCTTCGGGCTCCTTTTCTGCCAAAGAAACTTGGGGTATAAAAAAAAATAAAAACATCAAAAGCAGTGCGCGGCTCATGCAAATCTTATCTCATGTTTTTTTAAAAGATCAAATTTGATCGTTGTAGCAGTCATTTGTTGGTTCAAGGGTCACAGTCATGGCGCTTCGTAATTCGCACATAAATTGTTCTCCTGGATCTGACTTGTGCCACGGTTGATATTCTCGATCAAGCGCTTTGAAATAAGACGTATTTTTAACCTGTTCGTATTCATGGTGACCGATTATATGTGTAATGGTTGGGTATGCTTGCAGCAGATACTCGATCAGTTTCGAAGTTGTTAAGGCTTGCGCCAAAGTCAATTCACAGTCGTTGGTGCCACCAACGACTTCGATGCCTATACTTTCGTCGTTAAATCCGACAATATGTCTACCCATGAATTCTTCAGGCATGATTTGATATATAGTAGGAGCCGGATCGTTTCGATCAACAACGAAATGTGATGAATGATTTAGCTTTCCTCCTTTTTTAATCTTTTGGTTATTGCCGGTGTACTCCACAGGATCAAAAGTAGAGAATGTTGACTGATAAGTACATGCTGCTGTGCTATGAACCACGATCATATGAGGCTCGATATAAAATGTATCGGCTTTTTTGTCTGAATGTTTTTGTCGATATTCAATGCTTAGTTTTGCACGCTTCTTGTTCCAAGTAATGGGGTCTATTTGTATATTCAAACTCGAATAAAGTGTGGCGTTTGAAATGCCGATGTCTTTTTCAAAAAGATGTCGAATCATTTCCTTTTGGCTCAGAAGACCTTGATGAACAGTTTCAATATTGATGTACGCCTTTTTTATCGAACCTCGAAAATAAGAAAGTGAACCGTCATCCTTTGCGTCGATTGGATGTTGTAAAATGACATTGTGTTGATCATCGGCAAGGCTATCAAAATGAGAACGTTCAGTGACGATATAAAAATCATCCTTCGAGGTATTGTTATTTTTATGCACATCGTTTGCTATAACCACATCTTCAAAGTGATCAATTGTCAGAGGTCTCCCTTTGGTGTTGTTGTGAAGGCTGACAACCAAAAGAGCTTCATCGAGTTTAGAAAATTTGATCAGTTTTTTTGAAAATTCTTCAACTTTTTCTAAGGCTTGATCAAATTTTGTGAGATTCGGTTTGTTCAAATTTCGATCTTGGAGCGTTTGCCGGCGGCCGTCATCAGTAAATATGCGATTGGGATCAAACTTGTATTTTTCTCCATCGATATGAAATCTTATATTGCGAGTTCCTTCATGAATAAGCCCATAGTAGGTTCCGCCAAAGACTCTGGCTGCCCATTGTCCGGCCAGCGAAGCATCTTTTTCATTTTCATGCAATGCAATATAGACAGGCGAGGGTCCGTTTTGAATGGTTTTCACCTGAATCACCGTGTCGCCAATCGTAATAGATTCAGTATACTCGACGGGCTCAACAGGAGAGTCTGGTTGATTTAGTTCTTCGTTTATTTCAGTCGCGGTAACGTCTTTAGGATCAGCGGCAACATGTGGGATGTGCACTTCTGGGTTTTCTGCCGGTGGAGGAATTTCCGGAGGTTCTTCTTGTGGGGGTTGGGGCTTGGTTTCGGAACTAAAAGGTGCAGGTTTTCTGATTTCGGGTTCAATGGGATTCTCGGGTTGTTGGACCACTTGAACTGGACTTTTGTCATCAGAACTAGTGTCGGAATCTACAAGTACCTTAGGTGGCGGGACGACAACGTCACTATCATTGACCGTTCCAAGCGTCGTTTTTGTCTTAGATTGTTTATCTGACTGCCCAGTTAAGTCCTCAGTACTGCTACATGCCATACACAATACAGACAGTATAATGATAAAAATATTAAACAATTTAAGCACTTACTCTAGGGCTCCTCGAATATTATAACGCAATGTAGCACGCCCTTTGATAGATTAGCAAGATTAGTTCCAGAAACAACTGAAAATGGCTCTTTTCGGGCAAAAATTGGTTTTTCTCGATTAACTGACAAAATTCAGTATAAGTTTGAGCTGTTTTTTAAAGCCCTAAATAGTCGAGCGTCTATCAGTGTTCGGCTATTAGGTATTCAGCCAAATGGCCATAGGCATAATATTCTGCCGGGGTGGTGGAATCTGGTAGACACACGGGACTTAAAATCCCGAGGTTTAGTGATAAGCCGTGCCGGTTCGAGTCCGGCCCCCGGTACCATTCTCAAACTTTATCTAGAAATGTCATGCGGTGTGGGTCGAATATCATTGACACAGTCATAGTGTTCAATTAGTAACTGATAATTATTATCAATATCATGAAAAAACAACAGGATTTCAAAAGTTTGGTGCCATGACCGCGGTACTAGGATTTCAAAAGTTTGGTGCCATGACCGCGGCATTTTTATTGGGTGTGCTCTGGAGTCTTGGGCATGCCCAAGGTGCCACCAAGGAATCTGCTCGAAGAGCGATTTCTTTATTGGATTATATCGGCAGGGATTATGTGAATGCCGTGAGTGATAAGGGGCAGATCATATCGGATCTCGAATATCAGGAAATGCAGGATTTTTCAGCTTTGATTGGAGGATATTTGGGCCAAAATGAACACGCGCAAAAGCTCCAACATGCAATCCAAGTTCGTGCAGTACCGGCAAAAATTAAAACGATTGTCGATGTCTTGCGAATTGAAGTCATGAGCCAATACAATATTGTGACATATCCAGAAAAAATACCTGATTTGGTAAGAGGTAAGAGAATCTACGATCAGACGTGTGCTCAATGTCATGGACAAAATGGAAACGCAGATACTCCTGTTGCAAAATCTTTAACGCCTCCACCTTCTGCTTTTTCTAGTCCAGAGTTATTAGATCAGCTGAGTCCTTTTCAAGCCTTTAACACAATTACCTACGGTGTGGTTGATACTGCTATGCCTGGATTCGAATCTTTTTCAGAGCATGATCGATGGTCGGTAGCCAGTTACTTGTTCACATTGCGTAAGGGACTACCTAAGCCCGAGCAACAAGTGAAGCCACTTATGCAGTGGAAAGAGGCTTTAGGAAAGAGTGATCAGGATATAATTAGCTTTTTGAAAAATCATCCTGCCAGGGTTGGATTGAATTCCTCATTAGGCGTTTCGAGAGATGTTCCGGGAGACGTTCCAGAACAGTTGTCGCTACAGTTAAGTGCGATTCGCCATATGGCGGGCATACAGCTTGGGAATACGCATGATGAAATGAACGCCATCGGAGCTATTCATCGTGCTCAGACTAACATGACAAAAAGCTTGGAAGCATTCTTATCTAACGAGAAAAAAAGATCGATTGACTATGCTGTATCGGCATATCTTGATGGCTTTGAGCCCGTTGAGGCCCTTTTAGTTGCTCAAAATCAGCAGGAGTTAGTGAAAGAAGTCGAACGTGAATTTTTAAGATATCGAAGCATGCTATCGGGACAAAGTTCTCGAGAAGTAGAGTTAAGTTTCAATCAAACAATGATTTCACTTCAAAAGGCAGAGTTGTTTTTTTCACGATCTGGAGAGCTTAGCGCATTTTCGACATGGATGGGGACTGCGATCGTAATTTTTCGAGAAGGTCTAGAAGCAATTTTGTTGATTTCAATCATTCTCACTTGTTTGAATGCGATTCAAGCAGGCCACCTTCGTCGATGGGTCCATCGAAGCTGGATTTTCGCGATTGCCCTTGGTGTTGGTGTTTGGTTTTTGGCCGATAATATTATTTCCGGAAGTCATCGAGAGAATATAGAAGGCTTTGTTTCTCTTTTGGCGTGTACTGTGTTGATCTATGTCAGTTTTTGGCTTCTTTCAAAAAAAGACGCAAAAACTTGGACGGACTATTTGTTGAGCAAGCTCAAGAAAAAGAAAACAGCTAGTGTCGTTACAATTATCACCGTGTCTTTTTTTGCTGTTTTTCGAGAGGTTTTTGAAACAGTTCTTTTTATACAAACAATCAAATTAAACTCACAGGGGCTTGGCCTATGGATTGTTGTTGGATTGCTTACCTCACTTTTTGTATTGTTGTTGATTGCACGCGCGATTTTCTATCTTGGGGCAAAGCTTCCTCTAAACATTTTCTTTTCGACGACAGGGCATTTTTTGTTTTTCTTAGCGATCATATTTCTTGGGCAGGGTATTCATAGCCTGGGTGAAGTTGGACTGGTTTCCTTGTCTCATATGAATTGGCTTTCGATTCCAAGCTTGGGCGCATTTCCGTACAAACAGACTGTTTTTCCTCAAGTGGGCCTGATTATCATCTATTGTATTTCTCTGATTATCTTTTATCGGCGTTCGAATTTACCGCAAGCCCCAGCTAAGACGGAGCAAGTAGCTTAGTAAACTTTGGGATCCAAGGTACTCAAATGTTGGCATCATATTGCATTACATTTGAATGATGCGGCTTCTGATAAGTATATCTTTTTTCACCATCGCTCTTTTGTTAAACTGCGTTGAAACAAGTTTTCAATCTTCGAAGGAAGCACCTGGATTTCTACCGCCCAAAGGTTTCTCTCATCCTTTGCCGTTTAGGGGCATTGTGATTCCACAAAACCAAACTGTGAATTTCGAATTAACTCTGGATACAATAAATGATCTGCTGATACATTTTGTTAGTGGAGATGTTGAAAATCAACAAGAGGTCTTCGTATTCATCAATAATCATCATATAGGCTTTTTACCGCAATCTTCAAGACCTTGGGCTGAGCAGAGCACATTGTTTGTCGGGCAAGAATTTCTCAAAAGCGGTGTCAATAAGATGATGATAAAGGGATATGCGGATTCCTCATGGAGATTAAAAGATGTCTACTATGAAATGGCGTCCGAAGCAGATCAAATGGCCTATAGCCCGCAGTTTCTCGTTGAGGCCGCATGGGTACTTCGCGCTCAAAGGCACTCCTTAAATGATTCATTGCAGCGTATGCGAAGTATTTTGAGACAACTGTCAATGACCAAAATTGAAGAAGAGAATCTCAAAAATCAGAGTACGAAGCTGCAAGAACAGCTTTCTTTGTTGTGGTAAACTGATATCTGATAGTGTCTCTTCGAATCATGACTAATCTTGAGTTTTTATCCATAGCGGATATTGTTCACGTGGGGGTCGATTGATTTTTAATCCATACTACAGTTCATGACTACTAAGACGAAAAAAGTCTTGTTTTACTCAGAGTGCACGCTCGAAGACTTCACAAAGATTGAAACGGAACTTTTAAAGCAACAGTTTATTGTGTCTAGGGTGTCATCGCTAGACAAGTTTATTGAATCTTCACGCTACGAACTTCAACATATTCATATGGTTGCACTCAAGAATGCAGACGATTATACGCGATTTTCTAAAACGGCGACGCAACACTTCTCAAGTCAATTATCTCCTAGAGTTCTTTTAGGTCCATCTTCAGATATGTTTGCTAGCGATAGTAAATCAATCTTGAATCAAATATTTACATTTGGCACAGATCCTTCACTTATTGCCGAATTTTGCAGCGAAACTTTTGATCTGTTTTTTAAGGAATCTAGGTATTTTCAAATCAGTCACTTTAATATCCCTGAAGTCATAGCTTCACTAAGTCTCATTACCTTTACAGGAGAAATAGTATTTGAAAATCAAACGGAGCGATGCATTGTTTATTTTTCAGACGGAAAAATTGCGTGTGCTTCTTCAAGTCGAGAAGATAAAAAATTTGGTCAACTACTTCTTCAACATGGGATTGTTTCCGAGATGCAAGTTGAAAAAGTCATGGCGATGCTTCGCAATGATAAAAAGAAAATCGGCCAAGCCTTTGTCGATATTGGGTTAATAACAAATAAGAAATTATTAGAAATGTTGGCACTTCAGGTAAAACATATTGTCATTCCACTTTTTAATTGGGAGCAAGGTTCCGCCGAAGTGATTTTTGAGTCTCCAAATAGTTCGACCATATTTCCCTTTAAGTTTGAGCCTTTTCAACTGGCTACTGAAGGCGTAAAGCTTCGATTCTCTGAAGCTGAACTTCAAAAAAGAATTCAGGGTGAATCTTCAGTTATTAAGTATTTGAGAATGCCAGCGGCTGCTTTCCTGGATTCAAAGCAGCAAAAGATTGTTGATGCCATAAGAGGTAAGACGCAGACCGTTAGAGACCTTATGGTGTCCGGCAAGTTTTCCAAATTAGATTGTTTAAGGTCACTCTATATTCTGTCGATCTTTGGTATCGTTGATTTTATTGAGGATACTGGAGACTCTGCGAATCTTCGAGTGAAAGAAAAAGCTATAGAGGAATTATTCTCAGATCCAACAATGATTGAACAAACAGAAAATGAGAGTTATAGACGGCCGCTGCTGTTGCTTCTCATGTTGACTGTTCTGGGGGCTATTAGTTTTAGTTATCAATATTTTGATCATGCTATATTTAGAGATATGAGTGCTTACGATTCAGTGAGCAGGAATCGTACATCGCCACGTCATTTTCCAAAGCCTGCAGCTGCAACAGAGCAAAAAAAACAATTGGTCCCATCAAATTCCTCAGTGGCTCAACACAAAGTATCAACGAACATTCTTGCTAAATCGAATCAAAATACATCTAAGGCTGCTATCGTAGAATCGGTGCGGCATCTTAGAACTTCGTCAGCACCTTATGACAAAATTGCAGAACTTTTGGGGCAAGCAAATCTCGCTTTGACCAATAGAGACTACGAACGGGCGGAATATTTAAGTCAGCAGGTTCTAAAGATCAACCCTCAACATGAAGATGGTTTAAGTATCTTGGGACAAGTCTATATCGAGCAGGATCGAAAAGCAGAAGCTCGAGGCGTATTTTTAAAATTACTTGTCAAAAACCCTAAAAACGGAATGGCTCATTTAAATTTGGGAACACTATATGTCTTGAGTGACCAAAACAGACAAGCCATGGTCCATTTTAGAAAATTTTTGGATATTTCCAAGGCAGGTTCATCCAAT
>JAGRAY010000080.1 GCA_020434375.1 Bdellovibrionales bacterium
GATTGTACGCATGCATCCTGGAATAAGCCTGTCAAAGAAGGTTGTCCGGACTGCAAGGCCCCATATCTAGTGGAAAAATATACGAAAAGAAATGGTTTTGAACTGAAATGTCCAAAGAAAGAGTGCGGCTTTGCCAAATCTATGCCGGATCCAAGTGAACCTCAGTCTTCTTAAGTTATGAGGCACCTTGTTACAATTATTGGAGGTGGTCTAGCTGGGTGTGAAGCAGCTATGATGTTATCGAGGTTTGGAATTAATGTACGCCTTTTTGAAATGAAACCCAAAAAATATAGTCCCGCGCACAAACTAGCTACCCTGGGCGAGTTAGTTTGTAGTAACTCATTGGGTTCAACACTTCCGAATTCAGCGCCAGGTCTTTTGAAAGCAGAAATGCAAGATCTACATTCTGTTGTCTTGGAAGCAGGTTATGAATCGATGGTTCCTGCTGGAAATGCATTGGGTGTGGATCGGGATCGCTTTTCAAAATTTATTCAACAAAAAGTTGAAATGAATCCTCTTGTTGAGATTCGTCATGAAGAATGTCAGAGTTTGCCTAAAGACAGCCATGTGATTGTTGCAACGGGTCCACTGACTTCTGATGCTTTGGCTGGTGACCTAACTCAAAAAATAGGCGAAGATACTTTGTATTTTTATGATTCCATCTCTCCTATTGTAAGTGCCGAATCTATTGATTTTTCAAAGACCTTTTTTGCGAATCGATATGCCGAAGATTCTGAGGATTATTTAAATTGTCCAATGGATCAAACTTTGTATGAAACATTCGTTAAAGAGATCATTTCGTCTGAAAAAGTTCCTGTAAAATCCTTTGAAGCTCTTAAATGTTTTGAGGCTTGTTTGCCGATTGAAGTCTTAGCAGAGCGAGGTATGAGGACGCTCTCTTTTGGGCCGATGAAACCAGTCGGTTTGACAAATCCACATGACGATCGACCGCCCTATGCGGTCGTACAAATGCGTCGAGAAAATGATCCGACCACCTTGTATAACCTTGTGGGTTTCCAAACCCGCATGAAGTGGGGAGATCAAAAGAGAATATTTAGAATGATACCTGGGCTTCAGAACGCGGAGTTTGTGCGTTTTGGCTCCATGCATCGCAATACCTATATTGAATCTCCCAAAATTCTAGATGCGCACTTAACACTAAAAAATGATTCGAAGATCGCTTTTGCAGGGCAAATAACGGGAGTAGAAGGTTACGTAGAGTCAGCTGCTATGGGACAATGGGCAGCACTTTCGATGGCGTCCAAAATTCTCTTAGGTCAACCGTGCCCCTTACCTCCCAGCGACTCAGCTATGGGTGGCTTAATACGTTCGATTACACAGAAACCTCTGCATGGGTTATTTTCACCGACAAATATTAATTTTGGTCTTTTGCCTCCAATTATTTCACAAAAAAAAATCAAAAAGGAAGATCGACGTAGACAAATGGTAGAAAGAGCCCGCACGTCGTTTAGCGCGTGGATAGCAGGACTAGATGAATCCTTGAGGAAGACATTTGAAAACAAAACAATTAAACGTTCTCATGTGGGATAGGCTTCAAAACTGGAAAAATTATCTGCAAGATATCAAAAACTATTCCCATCACACCATTCGAAATTATGTTTCGGATGTCCAGCAGTTTAGTGAATATGTTAAAGAGGCTCCGCTCAAAAATATTCGGGCTCAAGATGTGAAGCATTTTCTTTCAGATCTGCATAGACAAAAGAAAAGCCCTACGAGTATCGCAAGAAAATTGGTTTCAGTGCGTATGTTTTTTGACTATTTGGAGCTAAATGGACACGTTTCTGTCAATGTTACCTCTGGTATCGTCGGTCCTAAGTTGCCAAAAAAAATTCCTAACGTTCTGCCTCTAAGTTTTCTGGAAGATCTCATGACAGAGGCTAGGAAAATGTTGAAATTTGGCGAGCGAGATCGACTGATTTTGGAAGCCTTATATGGATGTGGTCTCCGAGTATCGGAGCTTTCAAGTCAGGATTTACAAGATATCGATTGGGATCGAAGAGAACTTTTGGTAAAAGGTAAAGGCAAAAAACAAAGGCTTGTTCCGTATGGAGAGTATATGCAAGAGGCCCTTTCAGAGTGGTTGGAGAGTCGTCAGGAGTTTTTAAAAAAAACACAGGCGCAACAGGCGCTGATTGTTAATTCTCGAGGAGAACGCATGACCACTCGAGGAGTTGCATATGTTCTAGAACGAATATGCCGCCGAATGCCAGAGCATTTGAGAGTGTCTCCACATATGCTAAGGCACAGTTTTGCGACACACCTCCTGGATCACGGTGCGGACCTTCGCGCCATCCAAGAGCTTTTAGGTCATGCTCATTTGGCCACGACTGAAAAATATACAAAAGTTTCGATGTCTCGGCTCAAAGAAGTATATCGAAGAAATCACCCTAGAGCTTTGAGAACAAAACTAAAGACGATAGAGTAGGATAATGAAAGATATTCGATTGTTTACGCCTGGCCCCACTCCCGTTCCCGAAAGAATTCGAAAAGCTGGTGCTCAAATGATGATTCATCACCGCTCTTTGGAATTTGAAAATATTTTGCAAGCGTTGAGAGCAAAACTGAAACTTCTTTATGGTACCAAGGGAGAGGTTGTGGCTCTTTGTTCAAGTGGAACTGGAGGACTTGAGGCATCAATGGTTTCTCTTTTCAATAAAGGTGATGAGGTCGTCGTTATAGAGGCAGGAAAATTTGGACAGCGTCTTGAACAGATTTGTAAAGCTTATGAGTTTAATGTGACGACGATTCATGTGCCTTGGGGGCAGGCTGTGACTTCTGACGATGTCATCGCCCAAATCACGCCTCGTACTCGAGCGATCTGCATTCAAGCGTGTGAGTCTTCAACAGGCGCCTTTCACCCCATTTACGAGATTGGCAAAAAACTCAAAGAGTTTCCAAATATTATTTTTATGGTGGATGCGATCACTGCTCTTGGTGTTCATGATTTAAACATGGATAGAGATGGCATTGATGTGCTGGTGGGTGCTTCGCAAAAGGCGTTCATGTGTCCTCCAGGCTTAGCCACCGTGGGACTTTCGCTCAAAGCAATCGACTGTTTAAAGAAAGACCATGCAGGATATTATTTTTCGCTGGCAAAAGAACTTGCTGCTCAGAGGAAAAATACGACGGCCTATACGCCAGCTATATCACTGTGCGTTCAACTTTTAGAAGCCTTAAAAATCATGGAAGAAGAAGGGTTTGCGAACATATTTAAAAGACATTTGCTTATGCGAAATATGACCCGATCTGCATTTAGGGCTCTTGACCTTGAATTATTTAATACAGAGGCAGATGCGAGCAACGGTATTACAGTTGTGACGGCGCCAGGAGATTTAAATGTTAAAGGGTGGCTAAAAACACTTAAAAATGAAGAAGGTCTTTGGTTGGCAGGTGGTCAAGATATCTTGGAGGAAAAAATATTTCGAATGGCTCATATGGGGGCGATTCAACCCGATGATGTAGTTGGTGCGATTTACACAGTCGAAAGCTCGTTGAGTTCAGTATTGCCCAAGGCAAGTACTCACGAAGGTTCTAAAGCCGCAAAGAAAATGTGGTGTGAGAGTCAATGAAAATTTTAGTGGCAGATAAAATTTCAGCTCAGGGTCTCAAAGACCTCGAGCAATTAAATGGTGTCACTCTAGAAGTTAAAACGGGTCTTTCTGAGGAAGAGCTGATCGCAAACTTGGCTGGCGTTGAAGCATTGCTTGTTAGAAGTCAAACAAAGGTCACAGAAAATATGTTGAATTATGCACAAGATTTAAGGCTTGTGGCCAGAGCGGGGCAGGGTTGTGACAATATCGATATCGAGGCAGCAACAAAGCGTGGTGTGGCAGTCATGAATACGCCGGCGAAAAACTCGAGCGCAGCAGCTGAGCACGCGGTGGCAATGATGTTTGCATTGTCGCGTAATATTCCACAAGCTCATCGAGATCTCACAAAGGGTCTCTGGGAGCGCAGTAAATACATGGGTGTCGAACTGGTAGGAAAAACCTTGGGGCTAGTGGGCCTTGGAAACGTTGGCCGACAAGTTGCCTGGCGGGCTCTTGGTCTCAAAATGAAAGTGTTAGCGTATGACCCCTTTGTGACTAGTCAGGCTATGGGGCAGATAGATGTGGTGAAAGCCACGATGGAAGAAATTACGGCGCGAGCTGATTATATCTCATTGCATATGACTTTAAATGAAGACACCAAACATATGATCAATGAAGACGTGTTCTCAAAAATGAAACCCGGTATGCGATTAGTTAATTGTGCTCGCGGAGGTTTAATCGACGAAGCAGCACTCTTAAAAGCTTTGGAAAAAGGCATTGTTCAAGGTGCAGCTCTTGATGTTTTTGAAACTGAGCCACCAACAAAAGATAATCCTATCTTGAATCATCCAAAAATTATTCTCACGCCTCATTTGGGTGCGTCAACGCACGAAGCGCAAGAAGAAGTTATGAAAGCGATCATTGACCAGATCGACACATTTGTTCAAACGGGAGTTGTGATCAATGGGATCAATGTGCCTCAAGTCACAAGAGAGCTCATGTTGTCTCACGGATCCTATTTTAATTTGGCCGAAAAGTTGGGTCAGTTTATGACTCAATTGGAGAATTCGCCGATCGAGGAAGTTTCAGTGGAATGTTTTGGAGAGTTGATTAAATATGACCTCTCACCAGTGACGACGTCGGTTCTATACGGACTAATGCAAAAAATTAGTTCAGATTCGCTGAATTTCGTGAGTGCTTTGGTTAAGGCCAAAGAAAAAGGTATTCGAATGAACGAGTCTACCAATGAAACACCGACAGGTTACGCTTCGATGGTTCGTGTCACTGGAAGGTTTAAAGGAAAGACCCATTCTATTTCAGGTACTGTTTTTGGGGAAAATAGCATGAGAATTGTGCAAGTTGATGAATTTGATATAGAGGCAGAACCACAAGGAACAATGCTACTCATGATGAATCACGATAAACCCGGTATCTTAGGCGCTTGGTCCAGTACTTTGGGGAAATATGGCGTAAACATTGCGCGCGTTAATTTGGCAAGGCAAGGTGATATAGCGATGGCTTTGGTTAATGTGGATTCGGATGTATCCGAGCAAGCGTTGCTCGAGCTATCTTCGTTACCTAGTGTGCAATCGGCACGGAGGATTAAACTTTAAGTATGTCAAACGTCATTATCGTAGGTGCCCAGTGGGGTGACGAAGGAAAAGGTAAAATTGTTGATTTGTTAGCCGAAAAAGCCGACATGGTGGTTCGTTTTCAGGGTGGAAATAACGCTGGACATACACTTGTAGTGGGTGGAAAGAAGATTGTCCTTCATTTAATTCCGTCTGGAATTCTTCATAAAAATGTGGCGTGCATCATCGGAAATGGTGTCGTCATCGATCTGGATGTTTTACAGCAGGAATTCGAAAATCTTACAAGTCATGGTTATTCGATTGATCCAGAGCGCCTACGTATTAGTGAAAACGCACATTTAATTATGCCGTATCATAAGGTTTTAGATCAGTTATCAGAGAAACAAAAGGGTGATCAAAAAATAGGAACTACTTGTCGTGGTATTGGTCCAGCATATATCGATAAAGTTGCGCGCGATGGATTGCGAGCCGGCGATTTGATTGATTTTAAAAGTTTTGAGACTCGACTTCGAGAAGTCATGAACTTCAAGAATGCCTTGATTGAAAAAATATATGGAGGAAAAACTCTTGAGGTAGATCCTATTTTGAAATCGATGCAGCAACATCGCGAATGGCTCTTGCCTTATCTTTGCAATACTTCCGTGGCCATTCATAAGGCCCAGCTTCAGAAAAAGCACATCCTTTTTGAGGGAGCTCAGGGAACGTCTCTAGATGTCGATCATGGTACCTACCCATATGTTACATCTTCCAACACAGTCTCAGGTGCTGCATGTACAGGAGCAGGTATAGGGCCAAAAGATATTGATCGCGTGATTGGTGTTATTAAGGCTTATACTACTCGCGTTGGAAGTGGCCCCTTTCCAACAGAACTCCATGACGATATCGGAGACACAATCTGCAAAAATGGAAATGAATTTGGTTCAACGACGGGCCGTCAAAGGCGTTGCGGCTGGTTGGATGCTGTGTTTTTGAGGCATGCAGTTCGCGTGAATGGAATTACAGATATTGCAATGACAAAACTCGATGTTCTCTCAGGTCTGAAAGAAATTAAGATTTGCACGGCCTATGAACGAAATGGTGAAAAAAGTGATACGTTCATATCGGACATCAATATGCTAGGGGCATCAAAGCCCATTTATGAAACCTTTGCAGGGTGGCCCGCGTTTTCAGCTCAACCTAAATCGATTGAAGATTGTCCAACACAGGTTCAACACTTTTTAAAACGCGTTGAAGAACTAGCCGAAGCCCCGGTAACCATGCTTTCAACCGGCCCAGATCGCCTAGAAAACCTCGTTAGCACCTCATATTTTTAGCAAACCTTTCAATTTGACATATCGCATTATTAATTGTAATGCTGCAATATGCTTCGTCAGAAGGGGAAAAGATCTTTGCTGTGCCTTGGGGTGGTTCTTATGGGTTTTGGGTGCTCTAATGACTCAAAGCAACTTGTTCAAAATGCTGAACAGGCGCTCAAAGAAGATGTAGACGGCTTTATT
The DNA here is from genome assembly GCA_020434375.1 of Bdellovibrionales bacterium. GTDB lineage: Bacteria > Bdellovibrionota_G > JALEGL01 > JALEGL01 > JAGRAY01 > JAGRAY01. Next base: position 6,640 of record JAGRAY010000080.1, read on the forward strand.
GCGCGTCATAAGCTAACAGCAATTTCATGTGATGGAGAAGGCAAAGACTTTTCTAAAAGCTATTTATTCCGACTGTCGGCGGGAAAAGCAAGCTGTGATGGAAATCTCAAAGAGGGAGAAGGTAGTAAAGATTGGCTGCCTTACGAAAGAACCTTTCGATGTGAGCAAAATGGTAATCACTTTAACTGCCATTTGAAAGCGGATTCAACCCAGAAAATTACTGGATGCGTGGGTCGAGATGGCGGATTTAAACTCTCCGCTGCACATGATCTGGGATTTCTTTCTGCAGGTATTGTTACAAACGGAAATGTGAAGATCGACAAAACCGATGAACGTACGATTTTTGCGGGTCATCTTGATGACGATGATGGACGAGGGCGATTTGTATCTGTTTCATACGCGGGTCCCTTAAAAGCAGCCTGCATCATAGACTGGAAGCTAGAAGTTTCAGAGACTAAAGATGACGATTTTGGAGACAATGTCGAGATTGATTTGGATGCCATCCGCTTGGTTGATGAACCCATTGACTTATATCAAATTGCTTCTTTTAAGCAGGCGATTCTTTCACGTCCTGAAGCACTCTCTGATAAAGGTAAAACAGTTGGAGCTACAGATTGTAGAAAAGTGAACAATATTGATGTCGAAAATACTTATCTATGTCTATCGGCCGATATGCTCAATCAAAATATCATATTTACAAGAGCTTCGGTGTTTTCAGAAGGAACCAAGTATCAACCTAGTGGCAAGATTATTTCGTTTAACGACCGAAGTTTTGAGGAATTTGTCACTCAAATTGGAGGCCACGATATTCCAGGCAAAGTATTGCTTGAATTTTTTAGGCAAGCGGAGGCAAAAAAAGCCGAACTAGGTGATTTGGCCCCTCATGAAACGCTATTTAAAATTAATGTACTTTCAAATATTGAGGAAGTTCAAAGTGGTGAGGATTTTGTGGTTATTACAGCCCATGCCAACGTACCTATTTCACAACTTAAAGGCGTCATCAGTCACGAAACACTTCATGCCCAATACTTTCAAAATCTTGATGTTCAAGATGCCGCTAAGACATTTTGGGAAAAGAATGTTACATCGACGGATCAACGTGATTTTTTAAAACTACTGAGTCATATGTACGATACGAACAATCTTTTCGTGATGGTTAACGAGTTTTTAGCTTATGTCGGGCAGTTTGGCTACGAGGAACTCCCTCTTTCGAATATGCGTGGTTATCATGAAAATCTCATTCGATATATTGAAACGCAGGCAAATATCGATTTGTTCGAGTACGAAGATCAAAATTGACCGTAAAGACGAATATCTTGCCCAATTGAACCGGGTTTTGTATAAGGTCACCTGTCGTACGGGGGCCCGTAGCTCAGTGGTAGAGCATCTGACTTTTAATCAGAGG
>JAGRAY010000081.1 GCA_020434375.1 Bdellovibrionales bacterium
TGTTTTGTGTGCTTTGTTTTACGTCGTGTGATCTCACAAGCGTCGACCCCCTTACCAAACCATTTGCACTTGAAACCTATCAAGGCCCCATGGAAGTTGAATTCGCCATTGCGAAAACATATCCGAAAGCTTTGACGACTGTCATCGTCAACGTTTACTCAGATTCAAAAGGTAAGACAGCGACAATCTATGGGCTACCACCAGGAACACCTTACTTTGAAATAATTCCTCAAAAAGCTTTTGATGCTCTTGCAAACGATCCACCTTTAAAAAACATTGTCACGAAGGTTAAAGGTGAGATTATAACGCCTCCTCCAATGGTTTCAGGCTTGAGAGTACGAAATATCGATGGCGAAATTGCAGAAATCACAGGCTTTGCCTCTCCAAGCACCCTCGCCGTGGAAATGGATTTCGAAGTCACTGGTTCTTTTGTTCTAGATGGCAAAATGTTTTCAACCTTAGAAGATGATCCAATTATTATCTGGGCAAGAGTTGGAAACCTCAAGCGTACATTCCCAGAATACTTTCTAGAAGACATTGTAAACTTGACAGATGGAAAAAGTGTTCCTGAGATGGACGACAACGAAAGAGTGGCCCTATACAGAATTTTCTTCGCAGGTCAATCAATGACCTTCGCTTACTAATGTCCATTTTTTTGCAAAATGGGTGTTTTCTGCGTTAAAACATACGGAGCAACAGGGGAAAACTATGAACGCGATGAATACTAAATATTATTTAAGCCAAAGCCTATTCACATTGGCCATCTACATCGCGAGTGGGTGCACGATTAGTCCTCCAGATGGAACCTCACGTGCACATTTTGAACAAAATGGAGATCAATCTCACGCCAATGATTCCGACCAACGATTTGCAAGTCTTGAGTTTCGAAAAACAAACACAAAAAAACGTGGCAACGATGATCCATCAACTCCCGAAGTTTCGGGACAACCTGCAAGCCGTTCAGACGCAACCACTCAAGCACCTCCACCCGCAGCTAAACCGCTAACCAAAGAAGAAGGCGATGCCCTTCAATCTTATGTCGGAACCTACAATGTGACGGCGAATTTCTTGCTTAACACTGCCGTGCTAGATTGGGTATGGTTAAAAGATAAACTGGAGGCCATATCGGCTGAAACCAAAAGCTTAGATAACTATGATGATCGAACTGCTCTTTGTAGATTAGGAAACAAAACTGACAGACCACCAGGCGATTTCGATGCTGTGGACAATGCCAGTATTGCGGTACTTTTCACGTACAAAGCTTTTAACGCTCCCACAGGTTGCTCCCAATGTTCAGATGAAAATCAAGACGCTCTCTATAATTATTTTGCCACAACAACCGTTGAAGAAAAATATGTTTTAAATATTTCAGAAGTCAACCCAGAATCGGGTGCTGTTGTGGGTGATCTTACCTTTACCAATGATACCGGTTCTGAAATTAAAATGCCGATAGACACTTCTGTGTCACGTGTATATCTAAATGAAAAGGGTGAGCACAGTCTTTATATCAAAGCCATTGAAAAGAATGCAACATTCGCTTCCTTTTCACCCTTCCTCCAAAACCTAGAGATGAACGCCGACCTTGCTAAAGACAAAGACGATTCACACATCATCAATCGAGCTGCCAGATACACAAGAGAGCTGTATATTTTGGGCGTTGTTTCTGGAGAACAATTATCAGGTACAGCTTCACTTATTGCCTATTCAGATGACAATACTAATGTTCTAAATTGTTATTTTTTAGGAGGAGGTCAATATAATGGACAAGCAACAGCCTCGATAGATTTTGCCGCGTTCAACCCTGCCAAAGAAGCATCAAAGAGCACAGCAACAGCTTCTAATAAAGGCATCCCGCAGGCAAAAATTGAGCCGGACGAGAATGCGAAGGCACCAAGTCCTGATAAAGCGATAGTTGCTGCACCTTCACAAAAGGATCCCATAGAAACAGCTTTATTGCCTTCTCCAGAAGAGTCGAAACCAAACATCGATGTCACTAAAAACCTAAGTAATAAAGCAGAGGAAGAGGATGCATCAGACATTGCTAAAATTGAAGAAGAGCTCAATGACCCTTTGTTAGATCTGCCTACTGACTATAGGCCTGCCTATGTCATCAAGCAAGCTTCCTTGACTCCAGCCGATGAAAAACCCGAGTTTCCCTACATTCAACAAACATATACCAGAGCAAAAATTAATGAATTTTGCAAAGATGCCGATGAACAACTTCTTTCTGGCATTTTTAAAGTTAAACTTAAAATGCCCGATATATATCGAGATGATCTGTCAAAAAAGGATGCACGAAATAATACCCGCGTGATGGCCGGTCGAGTATCCCAAAGGGTTTTGGAGCTTGAGGAAAATTATGGACAATTGACTGCAGCAGCCAAGGTAACAGTAGTGCGAACCAGGCTCAACAAAGTCCTTAAAAAACCTGAAGAATTTTATTGGCAAATGCAGGGCTGCTATCGCGAAGAGGGGCCATCGTATATGTTTTTTAGAAACAACTTGAGAAGTCCGTTTTCTAACAATGACCAATCGGCCGAGTGGTATGCTGCAACAGATCCTTTTCCATTTATGACAAAAACCAAAAGAAACAAAATCGCTTACCGCGTTCTTTTTTCTTATCTCGTGACACACGAAGAAATAGTTGAAATTTTAGGCTCCATGATTGCTAGTGGTTTTGAATCACCTTCAAAGTGGCCACGAATTAATATTCATCTGACAGGTACATGGAAAATCAAAAACAATGGTCGTGGCGGTGAGTATACTGAGTTGCCGCGAAAGACTAAAATCAAGCAAGCTGATCAAGTTTTTTGGGTGAGCACCGACCAAAACAGTAAAATCAAAACGGATTGGGATCTAATAACGGGAGAAGAATTTTCCATTACAAATGGAGTCCGCAAAGAATACACGATGATTCCAAATGATAATCGACTAAGTCTTGTGGGTCATCTCGACCCACTTTGGTTTCAAATTGAATACGATATCTAAGTTTAGTTATTTCCGCTATTGTCAAAGATAACTTTGGAACCGCCCTTTCCTCCTAGCTTTGTTGCCCCAAGATAAACGGCCGCACCCGCACCAACAATCACTGGATAAATCCACCACTTTTTGTACCATGGCTTAATTGGTTTCATAACCTGTTCCTGATTGGTTGGCTTTTCCCCGACGCTCAAATTCGCACTTGTCTCACTATCGGAAAGATTTGGATTCAAAAGAAGCTTTCCATCTTTTGTTAAGAAACTCAGAAGCGTTTTTGCGGTATCACTGGCTGCTCGATCAAAACCAGCAAGGCCTCCTTCAAGTTCAGCCAACGAAACATTTGAAAATCGACCTGTTTTCACTTCCAGAAGTTGCCCTAAAAGCCTGTAGTTTTCTAATTTTTGAAGCGTCGCTAACACCACGAAATCCGCTGCCACACCATTGGCATAGGTAAATAGTTCAGCTAAGTCTTCACTTGCCTGATCATTGGCTTCTCTCACTCTAAACAAAGCATCTTGTGCTAGCTCTGTTTTCATTTCTCCAGCGTGAATGGTATCAGCAGGTCCTTGAATCGCCATCGTCTGATACCATGGCTCTTGATCTCCTTTTTCAACAAGAATAAAATACTCGCCCACATGAAGATTGATATTTAAAGGTGTTTGTCCAGCAAGACGTCCATTGAGATAAACATCAGAACCTTGGTTCTCTGAAATAATTTCAACCTTTGACTCCATCGCATTCATCACATCTTGTCGGGCTTTTGCAAAAGCCTTAAGAGCTGAAGGTGGATATTCTTTTCCAGAGAGCTCTCGCTTTGGATCCAAGTACACGACACGCTTAAACTCTTCACTGGCTTTTTGAGATTCACCTAACACAGCAAAGGTCATTCCTAAATACAAATGTGCTTCTAGAAGATCTCTATTGGATCGAAGTAGATGCAAATTTAAAATAAGTTCTCTTCGGGCAGCTAGAAGTCGAACCAAAGCTTCTTCATATTTTATTTTTTGGTAAAGATTCTTTCCTTCCAAAAGTAGTCTTCTTGCTTCAACCAATTCTGAGCCTGTGGAATTTGATTTTGCTTTGGGTGCGTTGGCAGTTTTCCATTTTGTAATATCGTGGACCGTTAGGAGTTTCACGCGAGTATCGATAGAGAATGCCCGTTCCACACTGGCTCTAAAAGCATCTTGGGCATCTTTGTCCTCTGGCGGGACAAAAACATGGCCTATCAAGAATCGAAGAGGTTTGGACGCACTCAATGCATGATTTGCCATCAAAGTCATTGCCACCAAGCAACTTGTCATTATTCGACGCGTCTTCATGGAATTTGAATCGTTAACACACTATTGTTAGAAGTCTTACTACCTACTGATTTGAGCCCAAAGAACACTCCCACACCAACAAGAACTGCACCGCCAATCCCTAGCCATAGCTTATTACGGCGTATCCACGATCCATCGCCATATCGCGATTGTCTTGCCTGCCGGGCTAAATCGGTGGAAATAGGAGAAGTCTCAGCAGTTTCAGTTTGAATGGTTCGCTCTGGTAGCGTCGTCAAATCTGTAGTAGGCGGAGTTACATTTTTCGGAGCAGCTTCAACATAACCATTGGCACCAATAAATGATACAAGCTTTTTAGCCAAAAGATCTGGAGATTTTTCACTGACAGGAAGTGACACGGCTTGACTTCGTTGATCGTAGAGTTGGCCTTTCACCATTTGATTCCCTGGAGTCAGAAACACAAAAATTTCAGCGCCTATTGCAACTCCCATAGAATCAAGAAATGCAACTCTCTGATGATCCAAGTCATAGGGGGCACTAACAGTCTCAAAATACTGATAAATATTACGAGGAACGATCAGATTTAAATCTGGTTCATACCGATTTAAACCCGACACTATATATTTGGCATCTGCCGCACTTTTTTGTTCGTTCAAAACAACGCGAACAAAATGTTCGCCTACGGGTAAATCTTTGACAAGAGTTGGCGTTGCACCCACTGAGGTACCATTCACAAATGCCAATGCACCAGAAGGGTTCGAAACGATTTCAAGATCCCCCACAGGTTTTTCAGAAAACTCTTTCTTTACGCTCGCAAATAAATCTCGAATTGAAGGAGGGTAAAGTTTTTCAGACAGCTTGCGGGTTTTTCTTTCTGGGTCAATGATATAAATTTGTCTGAGCTCATCCCTAGCGCGCTCTGTTTGCCTGTTGGCTAAAAATGCCATGGCCAAAAAAAACTGAGCCGAACGAAGTCCTTCAAAGGCTTCACTACTATTAAAATTTTGCCGATACAGTATTTTAGCGCCTTGCAAAAGCCTAATCGATTTTTTGATATCTAAATTTCGATAGGCTTCCTCGCCTTTCTTAAGTTTGTCGTTTGCTTCCTTGATGCCGCCAGATTTTTTGCTGGAGCCATCTTGATTTCTAAGATAATTTTCAACCTCTGGAAGCTCAACAATTTGACCACGCTCTGTAGCCTTTAATGAATCAGATACAGCCGCTGCTGCTTTCTGACCTGATTCGCCTGGAAGTGGAAGAACGGCAATCTTAGGCAGATTTTGTGCCAAGACACCCTGACTAAAAATCAACCATACACCGATAAGGCCTGAAACTCGCCTGAGACGTTGGCTCCGAATCATTTTAATATTGTACCATCTTCCTATGAGGCTGTAGAGTACTAGTTCTAGACATGAAAATTTCTATAGTTTTGCCTGCTTATAACGAAGAAAATAATATTGCTCAAGCCGTTAGTGATTGCGTCGAGTACCTTTCGGGTAAAAGCGGCGAGATTATTGTTGTTGACGACGGAAGTACAGACCAAACATCGAGTCTCCTTGAAAATCTCTGCAAAAAACATGGCGATATTCTTCGTGTCATTCGCCATAAAACCAATCTTGGGTATGCAACTTCACTAAAAGACGGATTTTTAGCAACCACCGGAGACTGGATATTCTATACCGATTCAGATCTTCAATTTGATATTCAAGATATTGACCTTTTATTACCTCATCAAGACAGTGCCGATATTATCGTTGGATATCGAATCAATCGACAAGATCCTGCGACACGAAAATTTGCAGCCAAAATTTACAACCTTATTATTCGATGCTTTTTTGGTTTGCGTGTGAGAGATGTCGACTGCGCGTTTAAACTTTTTAGACGCCAGGTTTTTGACCAAATTCGCATTGAGTCATCCCATTTTCTTGTTGATGCCGAAATTCTCATTAAGGCTAAAACGGTCGGAATTTCAATAGCTGAAGTCGGTGTAAAACATCGACCAAGATATGGCGGAGAATCTAAGGTGCGTTTTCAACATGTTGCTTATACCATCTTAGGTTTAGCCAAGTTTTGGTACCAAATAAATTTGGGTGGTGGCATTCCGAAACAACAACGGATAATGCCGGATTAACTGTTTAAGTTTTAATGGATAATCTCTGTTTTCTAACGATCCCATAACAATCCATCTCACTTGATACACTTTTACAAAATCTGAAAGACCCTTCATCGTTGGTTCCTTAATCAAACTTTCGTATGCAATTTGCCGGCTTGAGGCACTATTGTAGCCATGCTTTTTCCAAATCTGCTCATGATTGACCCATCCAACAATACTGGGTCTTCCGGTAAAAACTGAGTATCGAGCGTAGTCCAAATAAGGCTTGCCCATAGCCTCAAAGATAATATCGTGAGGTTTCGTATTTGCTTTAATCCACAAAGCGGCATCTTTCTCAAACGGAAAAGTTTTAGCCCAATACGCCAACCCACTTAACGTAGGTGTTCCTACCTGAGGTTCAGAAAGACGGCTGTGAAGCGCCTTTACAGGATAGACAAGGCCTAAAAATACAACGATAAGACTCGCTACCGAATGAATTTTCCACCTATACACCAAAATAGGCACTGCCACTCCACACATGATCCACGCAAGAACATAAAATTTGAATACAGTGTTTATTCTGACAAAGGGAGGGCCATAGGTTGGGTCAATATAGAATAACTCACAAAAGCCAATTAATCCCGATGAAACCACAACAAGCACAAAAGCAAAATCAAACTTTTGTGCTATTAACTTTTTTGTCATGACTTTCTTAAATAAAATCAATCCTAACGGAATTAAAAATGGAACCCAGTGCAAGAGAATATCTAAAAGTTCACTTCGGTATTCTCGCTGAACCCAAAACAATCCGGCTGTAGGCCGTTCATAGCTCAACCAGTAAGGTAAAAACATCGTGATACTTAAAACACCTATGACCATTAACTTTCTAGGTTCTCTCCAAAATGAAATGATACACAATAAACTTAGAACCGGTACCGCCCAGGCATTGGTCGGGTAATGAGCTCCTATAACCAGAGCAACAAGTGGAATACACAACCAGTTTTTTGCAAAAAATATAAGCCACAACGCTGCGAGAGACCAAGGAATAGACGTATAGTGGGGATGAAAATCTCCAAGAAGAAATGAAAAAAATGGAAATTCTGTAATTGCATTTGGAATTGCACGAGAGCTACTCCACCATGAAAACGATTTAAAGAATGTTCCGTTAAACCATTGTTTTAGCCATTCTGCATTCGACAAAAAACTCAAGTATCCGGCAGACATTAACGAACAAGCAAAGGATTTAGTCTGACTAAACACAATGCCGTAGGCTAAAGAGGCAGCCATGGAAAGAAGCGTTGGCGACACCATATTCACGAAAATCTCAGGAGCCAAATTCAACAATCTAACGGGAGGTACAAAGAG
>JAGRAY010000082.1 GCA_020434375.1 Bdellovibrionales bacterium
ATTCAGGATCAAGCAGAAATTGCGGTTTCTGAGGGCCTTTCTTATATTGACAAGAGACTCAAGGCAAAAAAAGAAGTCAGCACCGAACAGCCCATTCAAGTCGCACTGATTGCTGTTCACCCTCAAACTGGAGGCATTAAAGCCATGATAGGAGGTCGCAATTATGCAGAATCTCAATTTAATCGCGTGACAATGGCTTTTCGACAACCAGGTTCAGCGATAAAGCCATTTGTCACTGCGGTGTCTTTTTTACCAAACCAAGAAGGACGAGTTGCAGCGACGCCTGCAACCGTAATTAGTGACGAGAAAGCGACATTTGCATATGCAGGACAAGAATGGTCGCCTAATAATTTTGAAAATAAATACCATGGTAACGTCACTGTGCGATTGGCTCTTCAAAACTCTTACAACGTAGCCATGGTTAATTTGGCAGCGAAGGCGGGACTTGAAAATTTGGCTGGTTTTTACCAGCGCCTGGGTTTCAAAGATGTCTTGCCTGTGCCTTCGATAGCGATTGGTTCGATTGAGGTCACGCCGCTTCAGCTTGCGAGTGCATACACGATATTTCCAAATGGAGGCGTTAAGAGTGATCCTATTTCAATTTTGACCGTTACCGACAGCCATTCACAAAGACTCGAGCAAAAATCGTCAGCATATCAACGCATTATTCCCACTGAGGTCGCTTTTCTAGTAACGCACCTGATGGAAGGTGTCATTGATCAGGGTACGGCAAGAAGCGCCAGACGCTTAGGTTTAAAAGGGGCCTTTGCAGGAAAAACAGGAACAACCAATGATTACAAAGACAATTGGTTTGTAGGATTTAGTAAAGACTTGGTGGTGGCCATATGGGTGGGTTTTGACGATCCACAGCCTACGGGTTTAACGGGAGGATCCACAGCACTTAATATATGGACCCGGCTTATGAAAAACATTTATCGATTTGATCCCCCTAAAGAGTTTTCAGTGCCATCTGATATTGAGTGGATAGATATTGATCCCACTTTGGGGTGCATTTCTAAATCAAAAAATGTGTTGCACGAGGCCTTTTTATCTGGAACAAAGCCAAGTAAATGTCGGTAAAGTCATTAACATTGATGGGGTTTTTGTTTATTATTGCGTCATGTGCCTCAAAGGCTCCGAGTTCTTTAACCCAAACTTTATTATTTGAAGATGCTGTCAAAACCGAGAGCAATCCGAAGCGTTTGGCGTCTCATCAGGCCGTTATTCAGGGTAGAAAAGAAGCTCTTCATTATAGGTACGAGAGAGCCGCACAAGAATTTTCTAAAGCAATCGAAATCGATCCAGAAAACCCTTACGCTTATTTTTATTTTGCGGAAGTTCGTTCAAAGGTTCAGCGATTTGAAGAAGCTGTCGAACTTTATTCACAGGCTGCAAATTATTTTACAAACAATCCCAAATGGAAATCGCAGGCTTTAACGCTTCGAGGAGAAATTTTGGAATCCATGACAGACTATGAAAAGGCGAAACAATCCTATCAGTTGGCACTAAAAGTATTTTCTGGGAATGTGCGAGCCAAACAAGGCATCGTAAGGTTGAAATAAAAACATGGCAGAACAACTCTCACTTTTGAATCCGAAAAAGTCGAATGAACCACGAATTGTGTATTTTGACATTGAGACACTGCGATCAGCCGTTGAGGTGGGTGGATGGTCGAATATATCAAAAATGGGCGTTGCCTGCGCGGTTTGCTATGACTCTATTGAAGATAAATATTTTGAATACGTTGAATCTCAGGTGCCAGATCTTTTGGTCAAGCTGTCGGAAGCTGATTTGATTGTTGGTTATAACATTATTCGTTTCGATTACGTGGTATTGCAAGGGTATTCTAAAGTGGATTTTTCAAGGAACCAGAGTTTTGATATTTTGGTAGATGTAACACGCATTTTAGGTCATCGCCTTAAACTGGATTCCATTGTTCAGGCCACACTTGGCGTAGGCAAAACAGGTGATGGCCTTCAGTCTTTGCAATGGGTTAAGGAAGGTCGCTTCGATTTGATATCGGAATATTGCAAGAAAGATGTCGAACTTACCCGAGATTTATTTCTATTCGGCCTTCAAAATAAATATATTTATTATCAAAACTACGGTGAAAAGATTAAGATACCGGTTGAGTGGAGTCTTCAACAGTTAATTAAATGAGTATGTTTTATCATTCTGTGAACAGGGTTATCCTTTGTTTAGGAATACTTTTGCTTACGATCGAGGCATCAGCGGACTCAAAAAAGTCTACGCTGAACCTTAAACACTTATTAGAGGCCGAAGCTCTTTCATCTATGCCACAACAAGCATTAAGGCTTTCGGATCTCTATCGCCATGAAAAAGAATATAAGCAAGCAATCGGCGGTGATCTATTTGATCAATTTGTTCGATTTCTTTTTCCTATTTCGGGAAGAGAGCGGCGGACGATGTTTTTGCCACTTCCGTATTGGGGCCCCAAAAAGCCTCAATACAAGATTTTTGACTGGAAAAAATTCGAGACTTCGCATTTTGAGTTCTTTGCCTACCCAGAGGCTATTGAAACTTTTCAACAAGTTTCAGTTTATCTTGAGGAAGACTATGAAAGAAACAACCGAACTTTTGGCGTCCAAAGTAAATTCACGAAAAAAATTCCAATTATTTTGTATCAATCTCGAAAAGACTTTGAACAGACGTTTATTGTCAGTGGTGTTGTGCCCGAGGGGCTAGGGGGAGTTACGGAGATATTTTCTTGGAAACGTGCCACATTTCCCTTTGAAGGTCAGTATCAGTTACTTGAACACGTTGCCAAGCATGAAGGAACGCATATTTATCAAATAGCGAAAGAAGCCAAGAAGCTTCCTTTATGGTTCATCGAAGGAAATGCAGAAACAAATTCAATATACTGGGACGCAGACGCGGAAATGATTATTCGAGACGCATTTTTAAATGGTTTCTTTTTTCCGATTAAGGATCTTTGGCGAATACAAGGTTCTTGGCTGATGTATAAAGAAGGAAATTTTATCACCAATTTAATTTGGAAGGAATACGGAGAGGAGGGGTTTCGTAAAATATATGACAAGGCAAAAGATTTAAACTTCGAAGACAATCTTAAGAAGTCTTTAAATTTATCGATCGATGAACTTGATGTTAAAGTTCAAGCTGAACTCTCAAAAAAATACAGCCAAGAGTTAAAACGAAAAGACATCGTAGATGGTGCTCATCAAGTCGAGTCTGGCAGGACGTTGCTTCATGCTCGAGGACCATTTTATCTTTCAGGAGGTGCAAATGGTCCCCGTATTGCGATCTATATAAACTACGTGGATCGATTCGGAAAAGTTTATCGAGAAAAGGTTGTTTCTGATCGCGAATTTCAGACTGAATCACTTAATTATTTTAAGAAAGGTGCGTGGATGGATGGCCAGCGGGTTATCTATTCTGTCAAAAAGAATGCCCGCGATGAGATACGAATCGTAGAGTATTCTTTTAATGAAAAATCAAAAAAATTCAAATTGGGTAAACCGATGGCTCTATCTTGGAAAGCTATCGACACAATTGAGTCACCAGTATTTGTTGGAAAAAACAAAATTGCATTTATCGGATACACGAAAGGATACTCGAATATATATTGTGCAGATTTAAAAACGAGAAACATCGATCAAATCACCGACGATAATAAACATTATTCTCATTTAGACTATTCTCCGATCACCAAAAAACTCGTGGTTTCGCGAGAGGAAGAAAGAGCCAAAGATCAAATATTCTATAATCGAGATCTTTTCTTCGTTGATCCATTTTCAAAAAAAGTTGAAATTCTTCAGCATACGGCGGACGTGCGAGAAGAAATGCCTCGGTTTTCTCCCGACGGAAGTTATATCGTGTTTGTCGCTTCTGGTAAAACCATCGATTTGACCTACGATCTGTACCTTTATCACATCGCTAATAAAACAGTGAGACGTATGAGTCGAGCCAAAGTAGGTGCTAAGAACCCACAATGGGGACAAGATTCCTCGATTTATTTTAATAGCTATAAGGAAATGAGACCAATTGTTTATCAGACCGCATTTCCCAAGTCGTTTGATATGTTGAAACTAGCACTACCCGAACCCTCACAGACATTTCTTGTTGAAAATGACAAGCTCGTTGTGAACTCCAACGAAAAGCAAAGAGGTTTTTCTAATACATTTGAGAATGATGGTTTCATACAAACACAGCGCGCAGTTGCGTTAAAATATAAAGGGGAAGTTTTTACTTTAAAAGATGTCGCCGTATTTAAAACGAAGGCGCTCTTGAGAGTCAAGCGAGGAATGCCTGATTCTAAAAGGGTTCAAGATCAAATTAGCTACCGATATTTTTTATTGAAAGAAGATCAGGTCGAGTCTCTCGACCCTACAATGGTTGCGATAAAATTTGTACCAACTTCTATTCGAGAAAAACTGCAAAAACACCTACAAGGCCGACCCATTATAGATGTTTGGCAGGGAGAAAGAAATCAAGTACTTGCCCTTGTTAATAACCGCCTGGCAACAGATCATACGCTATTTAAGAAAAAGTCAGATGTTTCACTCATCTATTATGATGTTGAACAAGACAAAATAAAATCATTGCCTGAAAATATTGTTGATGAAGTTCAGCACGATATTCAATGGGTATCGTTTGTTGAGTCAAATAAGATATTGTTTGCGATTGGAGAAAAAAAGAGTGGTCCCTATCGATTGGTCCTGCTAGATCTTGAAACAAAAAAAAGTGTCGAACTAGAAGAAAAAGCGTCTCGATTTAGAGTTTCGAAAGATCATCGAATCATAGCTTGGTATAGAGAGGGTCAGCTGTTTTTTGTTGATGAGTTTCTTAAAATTAAGCCGATTTATTTGGAAAAACATATTAAGCAAAAGATCTCTGGATTTCATTTTATTGATCATGGAAAATTTCAGGTTTTTGCATCTCGTGATACGAATTGGTTTCTTTATGAAATAGATTTACAAACAGGTAGACAAAGTTCTACATCAATCGATCATGATTCTTCTTTGATTCCCTTGCATGTGGTGATGGATGAAACGACTGGAAACGTGGTCATTCATGCAAAGCATAAAGACCGAACTAAATCGGAAGAGCTTCTTCACTGGTCACGAACGCAAAAAAAAATATATATTTTGTCGGATCAAGGGGAAGGTTTTAAATATAGTCGAATTCAATTTAGGCATGGCTACTTATTTTTTACGGAGCATCGCTATCCCTTTAACAAACCCAGACAATGGGTTTGGAACGAACAGCAAAGAGATACATTCGACGAGATTTCTAAATTTAAACGTATTTCAAATGGCAGCTGGGTTATGCAAGGTTCGAGTAAACTTTTATACTACAATAAGATGCGTGGGCAAATTGAAAATATTGCCCAGGATAATGCGGGGTTTGTTTTCGATGAGGGCAAACTGTTTTATTCTGCGCCTGAGAATGATGAGTTTAAGTTGTTTTTGTACGACACGACATCAGGCCGTTATGAAAAACCTATTGTATGTGAAGATCACTGTATTTCTCCATTGGTTCATCAGAATAAATTATTGTGGACGGAGGGTCATCAAGATAGCTGGGGTTTAAGCTATGCACCCCTCTATGATTTGAAAACGAAAGTAACTATTGGGGATCCAAAGTATCACTTGCTAAATCCAACAACTTCTGAACACGACGCAATTCTTATTGATGCAGCGAAAAAGATTGAACAGACCTACGAAGGTGTGATTTTGAAGCGAGACGTTAAAAAGAGAGCACGTTTTATTCCTCGAACATTCAAGAATGAATTTAAACTTCAATCTTTAAGTGCGGCTGCAGCATTTGATGGATCGAATGTCAGATTTTTTGTAAGTGGATTTCTAGACAATATGTTCAGTGATCGTGGAATTTTCGTCGACAGCATTTTTCTTGGCGATGCACGTTTCGCCACTGCAGGGTACGCAGATTTACGTTATGGTAATGCCTACACGGTGTTTTTTAATTCGCGAGACGGTATAAAAAACTTTGGTGGAGGATATTCCAAAACATTTCTTTTTGATCGTTTTCGAGAGGTTAATTTGTATTCGGAATTTGAAGTACAAGATTATGGAGCCGCTACTCCGGACACAAGTCGATTTGTAACGCCCGATGTGGAATATGACACATTTTACTTGTTCAAAGTTGGGGCTGCATATGGCTACGATGCGACTAGTTGGGATCTTCATGGACCTGTTAGAGGCAGTCGGTTTTTTTTCAAGGCAGAAGGAGGTATGGATGTTGGGAATCAAAATATTTCGAATTTGGATGTCAATGTTGATTATCGACTTTATCACCAGCTGCTTCCAAGATTTGGTTTTGCGCATCGAATTGTAGCGGGTACGAGTCAAGGTGATCTCCCAAATGTATTTTTAGTGGGAGGAAATATATCGTTTCGTGGTGTTGGTTTCGATGACCTGAATGGTCAGAACTACTGGGTCTTTAGTGAAGACTTGAGATTGCCTGTGTTTGATTTTGTGGGAGCTAAATTTTTTGATCCCGTTGATCAGTTTTTAGGTTTGTTTACACGGTTCTTTGATATTCGATCGGGTATTTATGCAGATATTGGACAAACTTGGTTTAATGGTGAGTCTCAAAAGTTGCGTCATTCGGTAGGGTATTTTGTCAATGTTCCAACATTGCTAGGTATTAATTTTCGATTCAATCAGGGGTTCATCGGCGAAAAAGATATTGGTATTTGGCTTGGGACAAATTGGTAAATGGATCCCAAAAAAAAGGACTATTATTATCGATTGGCCAAAAAACGCGGTTTTGTCGCGCGTTCGGCTTTTAAGCTTGAAGCTCTTGATCAAAAATATCGGCTGTTTAATCAAGGGTACCGCGTTTTGGACCTTGGTGCGGCTCCAGGGTCATGGGTTCAATATGTCGCTCCTATTGTCAAAGAGCGCGGACTTATTGTGGCAATAGATCTGATGCCAATTGAGTTGCCATTTATCGACTACGTAAAATGTATACAGGAAGATATTGAGGTTTATCCTTTTCATTCCTTGGTGAGTGAGCATGGGCGATTCCATGTTGTGATTAGTGATGTCGCACCTCAGACAACCGGTCAACGAGAAGCCGATCATGACGCATCATTAAAATTGTGTAATCGGGTTTTTGATATTGCTTTAGAATCTCTTAAATCGGGAGGCAGTTTTGTATGTAAGATGTATCAGGGAGAAGGCACAAAGGGTTTTTTGGATCGCCTGAAACCTCATTTTAATTTGGCGAAAGTGCAGAAACCTGGTGCCTCTCGGTCAGAGAGTCGAGAGGTTTTTCTGGTGGGTATCAAATTTAAGCGTTAGAAAAACGTTTTTCTAAAAATTTAATAATATCAAGAGATTCTAAAAGAGGTTTTCCATCCACAATGAGACAAGGAACTTGCTTGATGCCCGAAATGTTGACCAGCTCGTCACGATATTTTGGCTCTTTGAGGATATCTCGACGTTCAATCTGGTCTTCAATTCCGAGCCTTTCAATGACTTCTTCGACCCGATCACAAAATGGACAATTTTCAAAATGATAGAGGATTAATTTCATCTGTGCTAACGTTTTAGCAGGTTTAGACAATGACACAAGAAAGAAGAGAACGAAGTTTAGTGCGACGGTTTTATGTAGACCGTGCTTTTCAATTAAAACATACACTGACAGTCGCTT
>JAGRAY010000083.1 GCA_020434375.1 Bdellovibrionales bacterium
CCGTTTGTTCCTCCAACAACCACAATTTTCATTTTTTGGTCAACATTGCCGATCAATGATAGAGCCTTTTTTGTAGAATCAAGGCCTGGTCTTACAATGTTTTCACTTAGGTCATTGAGATATCGAATGCACTCTTCGTAATTCATTAGTACTCAAACGGGCAAGCGAATCGTAAACGTTGTTCCTACTTCTTTTTTGCTCTCGCAAGTTAATACTCCATTTAATTCACGAATGATTTCGTTGGTTATTGCTAAGCCCAGGCCCGTGCCCTTGTCTTTAGTGGTAAAAAAAGGTTCAAATATTTTTTGTTGATTTTCCTCTGGAATGCCAGTGCCTTTGTCCCAAACCGAAATAATAACTTGATCGTCATCACGTCTAGCGTTTACGCCCCAATGGCCATCTGAGCCTACTACTTCGATCGCATTTCGACACAGATTAATCAACGCTTGTTCAAGGCCCGTCGGGTTCATTTTTAAACGAGGTAAGTTGTCTGATATATCAAATTCACAAGAAATGTTTTGTTTTTGACACTCCGGTTCAAAAAGAACCTTAAGGTGGGTAAGGATCTTTCCAACATCGATTTCTATGGTCTCACCTTTTGGCGTTCTAGCCATATCAAGGTATTGAATTGAAATTCTATTCAGACGGTCAATTTCTGTTGATACGGCGTTTATCAATGATTTTAGCTTTTTGTCTGTAATCGCTTCCTCTAGAAGTTCGATGTTTAAGCTTAGTGCATTAAGAGGGTTTCTAATTTCGTGGCTGATACGTGAAGCCATTTGGCCAATTACGGCCATTTTTTGTGATTCTACTAATTGCTTCTGTTGAGATCGCAAAATAAAGTCACGCTCTTGAATAGATTCGGCCATTTTGTTGAACTCCCTTGATAAATCTCCCACTTCATCTTGAGACACAATGGGAACACGCATATCTAAATGACCTTCGGCAATTTCCTTTGCCGTTTCCTTTAAATTTTGAAGAGGACGAAGCGCCAATATTGAAACTAATCCGATAACAATTGCAATAATGAATGTAATTAACGAAAGAATAGCAATGATAAATACGGCTTTTCTTTCATTGCGTACAATTTCTTGAATACTACGTTTTGTTAGGTCATTGACCCGAGTGGACAGGAAGTTCAAATGAGATTTAACATTTCGTTTCTTTTCTAGGAGTAAATCTTTTTTGTTTTCCGCACTCTTAACGTTGTTTTGTCTTAACTCTGTGACAATGTCCCCAATGACAACGACATACTGATCATGGTGCTTAATAAGTTGTTCGATAATCTTTTCCAGGCGATTTATGGGTAGTTTGAGAAGGTCTAAGTTTTGTTGATTAAGAGATATCTTTGCATCGGCAATCGCTCGAGAAAGACTTTGATTAAATATTCTCGGATTTAGATTTTCAATGGCATTGACGAACGCTCTGTTTTGGAAATTACGTTGAATATCGTCAAAGTCAAAGTCAGAGTCTAAGTGGTACAGAGAAGAAATGCTGCTTATTCGATTACTCAATGGAAAAAATGCCAGTTGAATCAAATTTAACTCAGAAGCAATATTTTTAAATTGGGTAAAACCAGTCAATAGAATTGAAAAAAACAAAAAGACTAACACCCCATAGGCAGTAAGTATCTTTGTTCGTATGGAGATAGGCTGAATTTTAAGCTTCTTCAGAAAATACACCCATGGTTCTATATTTGTCGTAACGTTGTTTAGTTAAGTCGGCTGTGTTCATTTGGGATAGTTGATTGAGATGTTTCTTGATTGCTTTTGCGACTTCTTCCGAAGTCGCTTTAAAGTTTCGATGAGCTCCGCCAAGCGGCTCAGGTATCACTTCATCTGCTATGCCCAGTTCTCGAATTTCAGGAGCAGTCATTTTTAGACTTTTTGCAGCTGCTTCTGCTTTGCCGGAGTCTCGCCAAAGAATAGCAGCACATGATTCAGGCGAAATCACTGAATACACCGCATTTTCTAACATCAAAACACGATTGGCTACACCAATAGCTAATGCTCCCCCTGAACCCCCTTCTCCAATAACCACTGAAATAATAGGAACTTCAAAAAGTGACATAATCATGATGTTTTTTGCAATGGCCTCAGATTGACCACGTTCTTCGGCTCCTACACCAGGGTATGCACCAGGCGTATCAATAAAAGTAATAATGGGAATTTTGTGGCGATCTGCTGTGCACATTAGACGCAAAGCTTTTCGATAACCTTCTGGTCTAGGCATTCCGAAGTTGCGATGGACTTTTTCCTTGGTCGAGCGTCCTTTTTGATGGCCGATTAGAAGAACAGGTTTGTTATCAAAACTTGCAAACCCACCCACAATAGCTGGGTCATCTGCATAGTTGCGATCTCCATGAAGCTCAATGAAGTCTTCGAAGATACTTTGAAAGTAATCAAGTGAGTAAGGTCGATTCATATGGCGTGACAGTTGAACGCGTTGCCAGGGCGAAAGCGAAGAAAATATCTCATTAACAAGCTTTTCAACCTTTCGTTCAAGTCTTAAAATTTCATTTTGGATATCAACGCTTTCTTCCTTCGAGAACGCGCGAAGCTCAGATATTTTTTGTTCTAATTCTACGATGGGTTTTTCAAATTCGAGGTAAAATTTCATGACGTAAAATAAATCTTTCTTAAATAGTTCGAAAGGTGCGTTTCAATAACATCGGGTTGTAGCACAGTGGTTTCACTTTGATTCTTAAACCACGTTGTTTGACGTTTTGCATAATTTCGACTTTTTTGTTGTACTAGTTCTACCATTCTTTCCTTAGATATCTTTCCGCTCAAGAATAGCAAAGATTCGCGATAACCTATAGCTTTCATAAGACGCAAACGGCTCTCCGGATAGCTAGCTAGGATCGTCTCTGTTTCATGTATTAATCCCGTTTCTAACATGTGCAAAACCCTTTTGTTAATCCTATTATATAGAACTTGACGATCATAATGAGGCATAAACATTTTGATTGCTACTTGGGGCGTTGCGGATTGTGTTTGACTCCATACAACGGAAGGTACAAAGCCTTGTTCAATAAGATCTGCGGCACGAGAAATTCGATAGATGTCATTGGGATGAATAGTTTGAGCCAGCTTAGGATCCTTGTTTGAGATCAAAGACCACGCATCTTCATTGGATCGATGATTTGTATTAACTGGAATATCTGACCTTGGTGGATTAGTGATTGCTTTAAAATAAAAACCAGCTCCGCCAACTAAAAGAGGAATATGATTTCGGCTCTTGATTTCTTTTATACAGTTTAAGGACTCCTTGGCATACCATGCTGCACTTATAGGTTCATTCGGATTGAGCACATCTATCATGTGATGAGGAGTCGTCTGCAACTGTTCACGAGTAGGTTTTGCGGAGCCAATATCAAGCCCCTTGAAGACCTGAAGGCTGTCAATGCTCACGATTTCTATGGGAAAATGTTTGGCAAGACGAATGGATAAATCAGTCTTTCCTGATCCGGTTGGTCCAACCAATGCAAAAACAGTATCAATCACTTGCGATAAAAAAGCTTTTCCAAATCGAAGATCGAATATTGTACATAGGTTGGTCTTCCGTGTGGACAATATGAAGACAATCTTGTTTTCTGCATGTCAGTTAGAAGACGATCAATTTCACTTTGGGTTAAAGTGTCATGAGCGCGAATAGCAGAATGACAAGCCATGCGACTTAATAAGTCATCTTGAAGGTCATCCCATGAAGTATTAGGCTGAGAAACCATTTTGTCATGTAAGAGATCCATAAGAATTAATTTTGGATATTTGTTCCCAATACAAGAAGGGACCATTCGAATAAGGTAAGTGTGGTGGCCAAACGTTTCAATTTCAAACCCGATAGCAAGAAGAGTGCTGTATATTTGTTTTAGTATTGCATCTTCTTTCGGAGTCAATTCTAAAACCTTTGGTATCAAGCAATGCTGAGCCAAACGGGTATCCGATGGTCGATTCTTAAATTGCTCAAATAAAATACGTTCGTGGGCAGCATGCTGATCTACGATAAATAAGTTTTTTGAATCCGAGAAAATAAGATAGGTGTGATCAATATGCCCGAGATATTTCATGGGGTAAGACAAGTCTTTTTCTAGATTGGCTTCGTAGGGCGCTTTGTGGTCATGAAAGACCTGATTTGAGGTATCCATGAAGATGTTCGAAACACTAGATTGAGTCATTGGAGAACTAGTATTGCCTAGCGAGACTTGGTATGTGGTCGATGGGATTGAAGCTGATGGTTCCAAAGAACGTTGAATCGCACCTGCAACGAGACGATAAATATCTTGAGAACGCCGAAAACGAACTTCGCTTTTACGAGGATGAATATTAACATCGACCTCGAAGGCTGGCATATTGAGTGAAATGAGCGCAAAAGGATATCGTTTTTCCATGAGTGCCGTTCGATAGCCTTCCATGATCGCACTGTGAATTGTTTTGTCCTGGACGGGACGACCATTGACAAAGATCCATAAAGCTTGGGATCGCGCATAATGTAGTGATTGGTCTGAAATATAACCAGTGACGCTCATTTCATTTTGGGTGTGTTCTATGGCCAAAAGATGAGAGGCTATTTCTCGACCATAAACATCGTGAATACGGGTTTTGAGCGACTTGACAGGCTTTAAACTAAATACAGAGGAGCTGTCTGCTGTAAAATCCCAAGCAATCTCAGGATGGGTCAGCGAAGCTCTCTGCAAAACGCGTTCAATGTGTTGTTTTTCCGTTGACGGTGCCTTTAGAAATTTTTTTCTCGCGGGAACATTCAAGAACAGTGACGTTACGGTTACCGTGGTTCCAAAAGGCAGGGCACATGGTTTTTGGGCAACAATATCGCCATACTTTGAGACGATTTGCTGGCCAACTTTGTCATTTGCTGTTCTGGAGCGTAGATTCAACTCTGATATTGAAGCGATACTGGCTAGCGCTTCTCCTCGAAATCCAAGGGTTACGAGTGTGTCGAGATCTTCGACGTGACCCAATTTAGATGTAGCATGAGGTCGGATGGCTAGTTCTAATTGAGCTGAAGAAATTCCGTGGCCATTGTCTTTGACAGTGATTTCGTCAAGACCTCCATTTTGGATGTTTACCTCAATATGTGTTGCTCTTGCATCGATCGCATTTTCAATGAGTTCTTTTACAATGCACGCGGGCCGCTCAATGACTTCACCAGCCGCGATTTTTAAGATGGTCGCCTGGTCGAGAGCAAGAATTGGAGCCGGATTTAGCATCGAGTTGATAGCTACCTAGCATTACAAAAATTGTCAAAAACGCTAGTCTTGGGCAATACGCACGAGATTTCGGCCTTCGTCTTTGGCCTGATACAGAGCTTGGTCGGCCTTTTCAAGAAGCTTTTTCCATGTTTCGACATTTTTGCTAGCGGAGCAAACACCAAGACTTACGGTGATTGAGATAGGTGTGCCATCGTAGTTAAACTTTGTTTCTTCAACCATTTGTCGAATTTTTTCTGAGAGAAAAATGACGTCTTTGTGGGGAGTTTCTGGCAAAAGAATAGCAAACTCCTCGCCCCCAAAACGACTAAACAAATCTTCCTTTCGTAGGTTTTTTGAAATCATTCGACTCAGCGTTTTTAGGATATAGTCGCCAGCAATATGTCCATAGGTGTTGTTGACACGGTGAAAATGATCCAGATCGAAAAGAATAACCGACAAGTTGCGCTTGTAGCGCTTCGATCGACTAAATTCCTCGTCGAGTCGGCTAATAAAAAATGACTTATTAAAAGCCAGTGTGAGGCCATCGGTGGTGGCCAGGCGGTAAATATCTTCATAGTATTGATTTTCGATGTTTGTTCCTGAAATAAACTTTAAGATGGTATTTCCAATGAGCACTAGGTCACCGTCACGCAAAGTTGACTGCACGACCTTTTTTGTGTTGATGAACGTACCGTTGGTAGAGTTGAGATCTTCGACAATAAAGTCCTGACCTTTACGAAAAATTTTAGCATGTTGGCGAGATACGTTTTCACTCAGGATACGAACGTCGGTATGTTCGCCGCGTCCAATCAGCATCTCTTGTTTTTCAAGGCTGTGACGTTTTCCAAAATCGGATCCGTGAATAATAATGAGACAAGCCTCATTTGAGGTAACAGCTTGTTTGATTAAATGTTGTGATGACACCACCACCGTTTTTTCGTCAACAATGGTTTCAAATTCTCTAAAACAAAATTTGCACATTCCGTTATCTATTTTCCAAGACGGATGTTGGGCTTGAATATAGGTGACTATTTTAGATCCATCATGAATCTTCGGCTGGGTGGTAACAGGTTCTTTTTGGCAGAACGGGCACATAATCATAAGAAATTTAGTTCCAAGCGATTTTAATAAATAAATGGGTTATTTTTTTGTGTAAATATTAATTGTACGGCTAACATGCAAACCTTGTCAATCAATCTGAAGTTGTTTAGTTTGAAGAGATGCGAAAAAAACGTTTTAGTTGTCGCAAACCTCTTGAAATTAAACAAATATTTCAAGTGAAAGGGGTTTCGCCTAAAATTAGAAACCTTGTTCCATTATACAGAATTCAAAAAAGATGGGAAGCGTTGGTTGGCTCGCAAGTCTCAAATCGCGCCTGGCCTATTCGAATTGAAAAAGACCGGATTGTGGTTAAAGTAGAGAATGCCGCTTGGTCGATGCAGTTGGGCTTTTTGAAAGAAAATATACTTGAAATGATAAAAACGGATCTTGGTCTAGTTTTTAGTGATATACAGTTTGTTCTCGGCCCTACAAAGAAGATCGTTTTTGAAGCTGAGCAAGCTAATCTTCCGATGAATCTGAGCACTGACGACACCCATCAAAAAAATGAACCGTTAGCAGACTTGCTCACACGCATTCGAAAAAAAATGATTCATTTATCGACCGATTCTGCGGACAAGAGCCCTCCAAAGGCTGTCGATTTCTGGAATTTTGAAAAGCCATAAAATACTAAAGTAAACCAATGTTGATAGGACTATTGGAACCAATGCATCGGTGATGCGCCCCAAGAAACCTTCTAAACGCCCATGAACAAAACTTAATGTTTTCCATGCAACTAGCGACATTGCTCCACATGCGATCAAAAATTGAAGCAATCGGCGACCCAAAAATACAAGGTCAAGTGCAACATGTTTTCGATGAAGTGCAAAAAAAAGAATAGTCAAGTTGAGAGTCATGCCAATAGAGGTTCCAAGAGCAAGCCCTTTGTGTCCTAATCTTTTGTAAACGACAATATTGAAAACAATGTTGCTGAAAATCCCCACTAAACTTGCCACCATGGGAATCTTTGACTGTTTAAATACAAAAAATATGGGGGCTAGTACTTTGACGGCAGCATATGCCGGTAGCCCCAGTGCGTAGTAAAAAATTGCAAGTGCTGTTGCATGGGTATCGTA
>JAGRAY010000084.1 GCA_020434375.1 Bdellovibrionales bacterium
TATGCATCGCACACTGAATATGTCTCGCGTCCATTTTTGGAATTTTATAAAAATTAGAATTGATGCTCTTGAAAAAGAAATTCATATCATGTCGCTTCTAAAAAATAGAAATCGATTGCAACGTTGTCTAGTAAAAATTCAAAGACACCTTAAGTTGCTTTCTACTCTAAGAAGTAAAGATGGTGAGCGTATTCGCCTATTATCTCTATTGTTAAAAAAGTTTAGTCATGACTATGAATCTTCAACCAAGTCACACTCCTTAGAGTTAACAGAGATTATTAACATTTTAAAATTGTTCCCTGCCTTAGTTCTTCCCATAGAATTAAGAGAAGAGAGCGATGTCATAAATAAAGCGATTCAACTAAAAAAGAAGAGTCATATTGAGAAAATGTTCAGACTGCTACAAAAGATATCCTGTGGTCTAGAAATGAAATGGTACGCACGAGGTTTTGTGGTTAGCATGTGTGAGTCAGAAAACGATATTTTGGCAGCACTTCATCTTCAAAAAAGGGCTCTTAAAAGTCAGAGGCTTCCAATCATTCCACTCTTTGAAACGGAAGATGCTTTGAATAATGCGTTTCAAGTTATCACGAATGTGCTTAAGTTAAATCATGGGTTACTTTATTTTCAGAAATTTAAATGGAACAATCGTTTCGAAGTCATGTTGGGATACTCAGACAGTGCTAAAGAAAATGGTGTTTTGCACAGTAAGATTTTGATTTCTAAAACTGTCACTAATTTGAATAGGTTAATTCAGAAACAAAATCTTATTCCTGTATTTTTTCATGGAAGTGGAGGAAGTATCGAAAGAGGCGGAGGTTCGATTAAAGAACAAACGGCATGGTGGCCTAGGAGCGCACTTGATATTTTCAAAGTAACCATTCAAGGAGAAATGGTTTCGCGTACATTTTCTACGAGTGAAATTTTAAAAGGGCAAATTCAAAAAATTGTCGAACGGCATTCTTTAAAATTAAAAAGTAATAGGTTGAGTGCTTCTGAAAATAGCTTGTTGACAGAATTTTCAACGAATGTCCAAAAAGAGTATCGACGAATGATTCACAATTCGGATTTTTTGCAATTGATTGAAAACATCAGTCCTTATCCGTATTTAAAATTGCTAAAAATTGGTTCCAGACCTTCCAGGCGAGCATCAACGTTGTCGATTGATGGTTTGCGTGCAATTCCGTGGATTTTGTGTTGGACTCAAATGCGAGTTCTATTTCCAGTTTGGTGGGGTATTGGATCCTCATGGAAGTCCTTATCTAGTGTCGAAAAGCGTCACTTAAAAACCATATACAAAAAAAGTGCGTTGCTTAATGCTTTTGCAAACCAACTAGGCTTTACCTTAAAAAAGGTCGAATTAGGCGTATGGAAGCTCTATTTACGTCAAAATAAGATTGACTTAAAGCTAGCTGAGAAAATGGAAAATGCATTTGAAAATGAATATCAAGGCAGCATTAAATGTTTTGTTGAGCTCACCGGCCAAAAAAATCTACTTTTTCATCGACCTTGGTTAGGTGAAAGCATTGAACTTCGTTCACCAATGATTCATCCATTAAATATCCTTCAGCTTCTCGCAATAAAACGCGGAGATACAGCCTTAATTCGAGAGACCGTCACAGGCATTGCCTGTGGAATGCTCACCACTGGATAAATGAACAAATGCAAAATCTGTAGTCACTTTACATAATATATATTATCAGAAGTTAATATTCGCAAAGACCATAGTTTAAATGCTCAGTCATGAAGCACTTCAAGTTGCCCAAACCATGGCACACCCGCTTCAAAACCACCCCAAATTGAAGTGATCAGGTCTTTTTTACCATCTTGGTTGTAATCCAAGGCCATCATTCTATGGCCCATCCATGCGTTTGATGTGCCAAATTGCGTAAGGTAGCGATCATACCGACTAAATCCGGGCCCATAAAACACAAAAACTTCACCTTCAGGATGCTCACTCGCATCATACCCAGGTGCCGAGATTGCCAAATCCACAAATCCATCCAAATTAAAATCAGCCGCCACCACATTTTCACCAAAACGCGTCGTTTTACTCGCATTCAAGGGATGCAAAATCTCCAAAGTTTCCCCCGGAAAAACCGATCCCCCAAAATAAATTTTAACCGAAGGCTTGATGGCTTCGGTACTAGGATTTTGGGCCAAGTAAGCGTAGCCATCAGGGTCCAGAATCCAAGAGATCGTAGAAATCGCAACATCACTATACTTATCTTGATTCAAGTCTCCAAGAGAAGCTAACTTAAGAAATTTAAAAGGTTTATACACAACGACTGCGTGCGACAAAACTTTATCTTTTCCACTTAGGACAAGCCTTCCATTAGAGTCGCCTTTGTATAAAGATGTAAATATATATGGCTCATTTGCGGTCGGGTCATCGTATAGATACGCAGATGGTGAATCTACAGTAGAAAACAGGTTTGTGAAGACTATATCCTCATAGCCGTCTGAATTATAATCGAATCCATCACTCAGAAAACTAGATCGTGTTATAAAATGTGCGCCAGAGTCGCTATCTATGATCAGATCGTTTGAAATTGAACTATAACTAATAAATCGAAGGTTTTGATTGTGGTTTGAAAATGGCTGAAAAATTGAATTGCTTATATGACTAAAACCTTGCGGCTCGCCTGTAAAATGGACAACGTGCATTAAATTTACTGTTTTTCTGCAGCTCAAATTCAAACCGATGCCATCTGAAATGGTCTGATCATACGACCCTACCATACCGAAAAGATTGACTCTACTCCCCGTATAACGATTTGAATCACCTATCACTTCTCGCGTGAAGGCGAAGGTTTTGGTGGCTGTCATGGGGCCGAAGAAGACTTTGATGCCACCTTTAAGGTCGTGTCGATTGGGGTTTCCTAGAACGATGTCTTTGTGGCCATCGCCGTTGACGTCACATGCTTTTGCGCTCATCCAATCTTCATCCGAAACTTCCCAGATGGTTCTATAATTTTGCTCCAAATCAGTGCTCGAAAGTCGAATATAGGGCCGATAACCATCGAGGACCAAGAGATCGTCGAGTCCATCTTGGTTTATATCACCTGCACTTTCAATCGCACCATGGAGCCATCCTTGCGCATCCACACTTGATAGGGCACCAAGAGGCGACCGGTCTAGGAATTTACGATTCTCAAACGTGATATTATTAATATGCGCTTCGCGTTCAAACACGAGGGCTTCGCCCCTGTGATTAATCTTTAGTGTGAGTTTTACCAAGTCGCCCTCTTGCCAAGGAGGCTGCAAGGTGTTTACAGATGTTTCAAAGATTCGTGACGCTGGGTTTTGATCGTCAAAAGCTTGACCATTTAGTGTGAGAGCCATCGTTGTATTTCTTGAAATTGCCTCGTCTGTATTGAGCGTAATTTTAATTTGTTTGGTGCCAAAGAGGCCCTCACCTTCTGTAATATTCCAACTCACAAGTTCGGCTGTGAGGGGTTGGGTGTTTTCGCCCACAACGGGTCCCAGACACCCTTGAAGTGAAATAGTGATCAAAATCAAAATCCATTTTCTCATGTAACCTCCGAGGCTATCCTTAGCAAAGATTATTCCAACCTCATAAGGTCATAAACCAGAAGATAATGAGTTGTCTAGTATGATTTAACGACGAAGCGTTTAAAAATCGGTCGGTCTTTTGTGGGTTTGATGCGCAAGGTTGGTGCTAAGAATACTCGAAATAGAAACCATCTGGTACCCTTGCTTACTGAGATGATCAAAAAGTTTAGGGAGCGCCAAATGCGCACGATCTTTCAGGCTCCGTTCAGAACCAAGATGCATAAGCACAATGGCACCATTGAGGCCATGGGGATCATTTTTTTCAAAATTGAGAACTCGATTGGCGATTTGATCGGGGCTTTTAAAGAGCTGATGGTTTGGGTCCGATACCCAGTCATGGGTATCCAAATTGGCACGTCCTGATCTCGTCCAACCAATGTGAATATAACCCTTCGATCTGGCCCAATCCATTTGTTCTTGGGTTACCTCCCCAAAAGGCGCTCGCCAATATTTACTCATCGATTGGTGGGTTATTTTTTCAAAAACCTGCTCTACTTGCGACAGCTCGGCAAGAAGTTCCTCTTTTGAATAAAATGATTTCATGGTTTCGTGGTCAATTAAATGTGCGTGACGGTATAGATGATTGCCCACCTCGTGCCCTGCACTTAAAATCCGTCGCGTCAGTTCAGGGTTTGCCTCAATGAATTCACCGGTCAAAAACATCGTGGCTTTGATGTTATATTTTTGAAGAATATCTAATATATCTTCAGCGGCGTGGCTATTTGAACCCCCATCAAACGTAAAAGCAACTTCTCGGCGAAGTAAACTTCCCCGATCCATATTAGAAATCATTGGTAATTGTCTGGGCGTCTCTTGTTTTATTTCAGCCTTCGGTGGCTTTTGAGGCGTGTTTATGGCGATTTCCTTTGGAGCTACTTTTTGATGACTTTCCATCCATTGAACCCAATGCGATTCATGGGCGTTTCGAACACTGACAAACAAAATAGGGGTCACAAAAAGTGTCACGATAGACAGTATCGCTGCTGCCAAAGAGGCTCGTCGTGGCCAGGGGGAAATTTGACTCTGAATACGACTCATCAAAAGCGATCGAGCCTCTTTCGATACTTTTTTGAGTTCTTCAGACTCAATCGTTGCCAAATCCATGACTTGCTTTTGCAATTCTTTTCGAAGGGATTCACGCAAAACAAAACCCGCATCTTTGGCGCCAATTTTTGCCGATTGGACGATTTCGTTCCAATTACCTTTTTGAGCCGAAAGAAGCGCCGACAAATCATCTAAAAGGTTCTGTGTGCGCTCTTTATAAAACGATTCAAAGCGTTTTTCTAGGTCGGTTAGAGAGGCTTGAATCGTCGAATACTGTTTTGTTAAATTGTCTTGTTGATTCGCCTTTAACGCTTCTAAAGCTAAATCTAGTTGTTTGCCTTGGTTTTCTAAGCGCCGTTCGATGGTCTGTGAGAGTTCGTTTTGTAATTCACGAGTTCTGCGTTCTTGTTTTAAGCGTTTTCGATAGTAATTGAAAAAAAAGGATTCAAACGTTTTTATTTGCTGATTTCTCTGGGCAGCCCAATCGTCAAAAAACTTTTGTTGTTCAATCATGTTTTGTCTATGCTGCGCCTCTACTTGAGACAATCTAGACTCCAATGTTTTTAAGTGTGTTTCCAGGTGACTTGAGACACTTTTTTTTAGACTATTATGCGCTTTTTTATCTCGTTGGTTCTTTCGAAGATTTTTACGAGAGATTTTTCGCAAGTAAGATTGATACTCTTGAATCTGACTGTTTTTTTCATGGGACCACTCTTGAAACAAGGTTCGTTGCGATAGCATCGACTGCTTTAAGTGAGAGATGAGATCTTCAAAATAGCTTTGCTTGCGTTTAAACTCAGACTCATGAGTTTCAAAATGACTTTGAATGGTATGCTGAAGCTGATCGATAACGGTTTGTCCATATTCCTTAAAATCTTCGTTTAAGCTTTGGTCAAGTTGGTTCATTTGCTCTGAAAGCGAAAGTTCTTTCACGACATTTTCGGCGTGCGATTTCTGAAATGTCTTTGCGCAATGAAGTCCACAAAAAATATGATGATATTCTTTGGTCTGGCATTCCGGACAAATCGGAGACTTAAAAAAAAAACATTTTCGCCTTGCGGATTGATTAGGGTGGTTTTTGCAAACCATCCGTTAAGTATAAGAACATATTACAATTTAATCAATCGTACGGACCGCCCTGAAATGCCCATCTTCGTCGTTGCTCGTCCGTTCGCCATCCTCACGTACGGAAGTACGCTCTGGTGGCTCACCTCCTCGCGCCTAGAATCTGGTCATTTCAGGACAGTTTCTTCAAGTCTCATATAATCCACTTTAAAGAAACCGTCGACAATCAATCGTAGTATTCACGACCCAAATGGGTAATTAAATCTTCGCCTTGAATATAGCGTAGGTTGTTTTTAAGTTTAGCAAGCTGCACAAAAAGGTCATGCTCTGGTTTTAACCCAGGTGCCGCCATGGGGCTTTTGTAATAAAACGAGAGCCACTCTTGTATACCGCTAAAACCACAGCGCTTGGCATAATCCATAAAAAGAGCCAAATCTAACACAATGGGAGCTGCCAAAATGGAATCTTTGCACAAAAAGTTGATCTTAATTTGCATATTATAATTGAGCCAGCCAACCAAATCGATATTGTCCCAACTTTCTTTATTATCGCCTCTTGGAGGATAGTAATTAATACGCACTTTATGACAAAGATCTTTATAAAGCTCTGGATAAAGCTCAGGTTCCAAAATTTGCTCTAAAACAGACAGCTTTGACTCTTCCTTTGTTTTAAAATTTTCAGGTGCATCTAAAACTTCGCCATCGCGGTTTCCTAAAATGTTCATTGAAAACCATCCCTTGACGCCAAGCATTCTTGCTTTGAGCCCAGGTGCGACAATGGTTTTAAGTAAAGTTTGACCTGTCTTAAAATCTTTACCCGAGACAGGAACATTTTTAATTTTTGCAAGTTCCAACATCGCTGGAATATCTACCGTAAGATTTGGTGCTCCGTTGGCATAGGGTACCCCGGACTGAAGAGCTGCATAAGCATAAATCATGCTAGGCGAAATGAGCGGGTCGTTGTTTTCCAGGCCTTTTTCAAACTTTTCTAAGGTTTGATGAACTTCCGAGGGCTGCAGATAGGCCTCAGTGGAGCCACACCACACCATGACCATTCGGCTTAGCTTTTTTTCTTCTTTAAACCGTGCCATATCTTCCATAACTTGTTTGGCTAAATCGAGCTTTGTTTTACCGGTTTTAACGTGCGTACCGTGAAGGCGTGTGACGTATTCTGGGTCGAACACTGCTTTCCATGGCTTAATGGTTTCAATTTCATCTCTTACGGCGTCAACGTGTTGCTTAAAAACCACATGGGCCTTAGATGCTGCATCATAGCATGAATCTGAGAAGACATCCCAGCCTCCAAACTCAAGATCGCTTAAACCTGCAAGTGAAATAAAATCTTTAATGAGAGGATTGTTATTGTCAGTGCGTTTTCCAAGGCGAATAGACCCCATTTGTGTCAACGAGCCAATGGGTGATCCCAGTCCTTTTAAAATAGCTTTCACGCCTACGATAAAAGTCGTGGCAACAGCTCCCATACCCGGAATTAATACACCAAGCTTCCCCTCGGCTGGCGTAACATTTATTTTTTTTTCTGACATTCTTAAATCCTCATGGTTGTAAAATTAGGGCCGGAATGTATGCAATTTTTCTAGGAATGTCCAGAAGACGTGATTCAGGCGAACATGG